>JBKBSI010000172.1:0-7462 GCA_046291745.1 Pseudomonas sp.
TGCCCTTGCTGGAGGAGGCACCATAATGAGCCGTATCAAACTGAGGGCTAACCGTGGCTTTACCCTTATTGAAATAATGATAGTAGTAGTCATTCTTGGCGTACTCGCCGCGATTGCCTTACCGAGCTACCGCGAGTATGTGTTGCGCGGCAACCGCTCCGAAGGTCAGTCGCTACTGGTTGAGGCTGCTGCGAGGCAAGAGCGCTTTTATGCTCAGAACAATGCCTACGTTACGGATAATGCCAACCGGGCGCGCCTTGGAGTAAACGAGGCGCGCTACGCCAACCTTTATGCGCTGTCGGTTGGCACGGCGGCAAACGATGGGGGCTATACCTTGACAGCCACACAGAGATTCAGTGACGCCGACTGCGGCAACCTGACCCTGAACGCACGCGGCGATAAGGGCCGCACCGGTAGCAAAGCGCTAGACGAATGCTGGCGCTGATTTGCCAATAGCGGGCTAATCACCCTAGAATAAAAACCGGGCATACAGGAGTAGCCCGGTTTTTTTATTTACAGGGACGATCCCCCGCATGACCAACCGCGGCTTTACCTTGATTGAACTGACTGTCGCCCTGCTAATTCTTGGGTTACTACTCAGCATCGGCCTGCCCGCCTTCGGCAAACTCATTGAGCAACAGCGCGTGGACTCCGGGCTCGGCCTTTTCAGTCGCAGCCTGAATTTCGCCCGCCAGGAGGCTGTGCGCCTCAACCGGCCCGTCACTGTGGCGGCAATTGACGAAGACTGGAATCAGGGCTGGGTGATCTTTCTCGATAGCAACCACGATGGTCGCTACGACGAGGGGGAACGGCTGTTATTGCAGGTCGCTGCAGATGAAAAACTGCGCATGCACGGCAACACCCCGGTGGCCCGCTATGTACGCTTCAATGCCGTTGGGGAGAGTCAGCTATTGAATGGCGGCTTTCAGGCTGGCACCTTTCGCTTCTGCCCACAGTCCCCGGAGGGAATGGGGCGCAAACTGGTCGTCAACCGGGTGGGGCGCTGGCGTGTTGAGCGCACAGTTATCGAGCCGGAATATTGCGGCGGCTAAGCCAGCCACCGCAGCCCAGGTGAACCGCAGGAATCAGGTGCGGTATTCGGCGTTAATACGCACGTACTCGTGCGACAGGTCGGTCGTCCAAAGCGTCTCCTGCCAATCGCCACGGCCCAGTTCTATGCGTATGCCTATTTCGGCCTGGGCCATGATGCGAGCGCCCTGCTCCTCGGTATAGTCCGGATCACGTCCGCCGTGGCGAGCAATGCAGACATCATCCAGGTACACATCGATCTTCTCGACATCGAGTTGCGGCACCCCGGCGTAACCGACGGCAGCCAGAATTCGCCCCCAGTTCGGATCAGAGGCAAACAGAGCGGTCTTGATCAGGGGTGAATGGGCTACTGCATAGGCCACATCCAGGCATTCGTCACGGTTGGCACCGCCATTCACGCGGATGGTGACGAACTTGGTTGCACCCTCACCATCGCGCACTATCGCCTGGGCCAATTCCAGCATAACCGCCTTTACCGCCTCAGCCAGAGTCTGGTAGTCAGCACCTTGAGCCTCGCTGATCTCCGGCATCTGCGACTGCCCTGTGGCGATCAGCATGCATGAGTCGTTGGTGCTGGTATCGCCATCAATGGTGATGCGATTGAAGGACAGGTCCGCCGCTTCCCGCAGCAACGCCTGTAGAACCGGCTGCGCCACCTTCGCATCGGTGGCGATATAACCGAGCATGGTCGCCATATTTGGCCTGATCATGCCTGCGCCCTTGGAGATACCCGTGATGGTCACTGACTGATCAGCCAGGGTTATCTGGCGGCTGGCGCCCTTGGGCAGGGTATCTGTGGTCATGATGCCTTCGGCAGCCTGGGCCCAGTTGTCCGCGCCGAGGTTCTCCAGTGCGGCAGGCAGTGCCGCAATCACCTTGGCAGCGGGTAACAGCTCACCTATCACACCGGTACTGAAGGGCAGCACCTGCTCGCCGCGCACCTGCGTCAATTGTGCAAGCGCCTCACAGGTCTGTACCGCTGCCTGCATGCCGGGTTTGCCCGTACCGGCGTTGGCATTGCCGGTATTGATCAGCAGATAACGTGGCTGCTGCTTGAGGCGCTCACGGCACAGGGTGACAGGCGCAGCGCAGAAGGCATTGAGAGTAAACACCCCGGCGATGCTTGCGCCCTCGGCCACTTCCATCACTACTATGTCCTTGCGGCCCGCGCGCTTGATGCCAGCGGAGGCGATACCCAGACGAAAGCCAGGAACAGGGTGTAATACAGGCAGGGGGCCAAGACCGACAGGCATGGTGCTATCTCCGAGTACGGGTAATGTCAGGTGGGAAATTGTAGCAGCTGTTTGTTACGTCGTAGAGCGGCATCTGCTTGCCAGAATGCCCCTGGCCTTGCAGAACACGGGACTCATTGCGAGCCCCGGAGACTGAAAAACAGGCAAGAATCTGGAGCCAGGAACAGCTCCAGGAGCAACTCAGTCGATCTTGCCGTGGCAATGCTTGTACTTCTTGCCGGAGCCGCAATAGCACGGATCGTTACGCCCCACCTTGTTCGGGTCACGGACGGCAGGGCCTGCAGGCATTGCAGCACCGCGCTCGCCCGCCTCTTGCTGCTCAGGCGACGGCTCAGCCCCTACTGCGGCCGCGTCCTCATGCTTGAACTGCATACGTCGGGCCATTTCCTCTGCCTGGCGGCGCATGCGCTCCTCCTCGGCCGCGGGATCTTCCTGGCGTACCTGCACGTGGCTGAGGACACGAATGGTGTCGTGCTTCATCGACTCAAGCATTTCCTCGAACAGATTGAACGCCTCGCGCTTGTATTCCTGCTTGGGATTTTTGGCCGCGTAACCACGCAAGTGGATACCCTGGCGCAAATGATCCATGGTCGCCAGGTGCTCCTTCCACAGCTCATCAAGGCTACGTAGCAGCATCTGCTTCTCGACCATACGCATGGTCTCGGAACCGACCTTTTCTTCTTTCTCGTTATAGACCTTGATCAGCTCATCGAGAATACGCTGGCGCAGACCCTCTTCGTGCAGGGTGTCATCCTCGTCCAGCCACTGCTGCACTGGAAGCTTGAGCGCCAATTCAGCATTCAGGTGCTGCTCAAGACCCGCAACGTCCCACTGCTCGGGCAGACTCTGCGGAGGAATATACTGGCTGATAGCCCCAGCTACCACGTCTTCACGGATGGCCTGGATGGTCTCTGCGATATTTTCGGCTGCCAGAATGCTGTTGCGCTGGCCATAGATGACCTTGCGCTGCTCATTGGCCACGTCATCGTATTCAAGCAACTGTTTGCGGATGTCGAAGTTGCGACCTTCGACCTTGCGCTGGGCCTTCTCGATGGCGTTGGTGACCATGCGATGCTCAATGGCCTCACCCTTCTCCATGCCCAGGGCTTTCATGAAGTTCTTCACCCGGTCAGAGGCGAAGATGCGCATCAGGTTATCTTCCAGCGACAGATAGAAACGGCTGGAACCCGGATCACCCTGACGCCCAGCACGACCACGCAGCTGGTTATCGATACGCCGCGACTCGTGACGCTCACAGGCGATGATATGCAGGCCACCGGCCTCCAATACCTGCTGATGGCGCTGTTGCCACTCGGCCTTGATCTGCGCAATCTGCTCTTCGGAGGCGTTCTCCAGGCTTGCTACTTCAGCCTCCCAGCTACCACCAAGAATGATGTCGGTACCACGGCCAGCCATGTTGGTGGCAATGGTTACCGCGCCAGGACGACCGGCCTGGGCGATGATCTCGGCCTCTTTCTCGTGGTGCTTGGCATTCAGAACCTTGTGCGGAATCTTCTCGGCATCCAGCAGGCGCGAAACCTCTTCGGATGATTCGATGGATGCAGTCCCCACCAGAATCGGCCGACCTTCGCCCATGCTCTGCTTGATATCAGCAGCGATGGCGGCAAATTTCTCGCCAATAGTCAGGTAGACCAGGTCGTTATAGTCCTTGCGAACCATCGGCTTGTTGGTCGGAATCACCAACACGTCCAGACCGTAGATCTGCCTGAACTCGAAAGCTTCGGTGTCAGCGGTACCGGTCATGCCGGACAGCTTGTTATAGAGACGGAAGTAGTTCTGGAAGGTGGTGGAAGCCAGGGTCTGACTCTCGGCCTGAATCTTCAGCCCTTCCTTTGCTTCGATCGCCTGGTGCAGGCCTTCGGACAGGCGCCGACCGGGCATGGTACGACCGGTGTGCTCATCGACCAGAATCACCTGATCGTTCTGTACTATGTACTCCACATTCCGGTGGAACAGCACATGGGCACGCAGGCCGGAATGTACGTGGTGCAGCAAACCCAGATTCTGCGCGGCATACAGGCTATCACCCTCGGGCAACAACCCTTCCTTGGCCAGCAGACCTTCAACAAACTGGTGTCCGGCCTCGTTGAGCTCGACCTGGCGGGTCTTCTCGTCGATGTAATAGTGCCCCTCGACCTCGTCCTGACCCTCTTCGGGCAGATAGCCGCGCTTGAGCTGCGGAATAAGCAGGTTGATGGCGGCATACATACGTGAACTGTCGTCGGACGGGCCGGAGATAATCAGCGGTGTACGGGCTTCGTCGATAAGAATCGAGTCCACTTCGTCAACAATGGCAAAGTTCAGCTCGCGCTGGAACTTGTCTTCGATACTGAAGGCCATATTGTCGCGTAGGTAGTCGAAGCCGAATTCGTTGTTGGTGCCGTAGGTGATATCGCAACGGTAGGCAGCTTTCTTGTCCTGCGGATCCTGGAAAGGCACCACTACGCCGACAGTCAAACCCAGAAATTCGTAAAGAGGTCTAAGCAGGTTGGCATCACGTCGCGCCAGATAGTCGTTCACCGTGACTACATGCACGCCCTTGCCGGACAGGGCATTCAGATACGCCGCCAGGGTCGCGACCAGGGTTTTACCTTCACCGGTTTTCATCTCGGCAATGCGCCCTTCATGCAGTGCCATACCGCCAATCATCTGCACATCAAAATGTCGCATGCCCATGATCCGCTTACTGGCTTCACGCACCAGTGCAAAGGCTTCCGGCAACATCGCATCCAGACTCTCGCCCTTGGCAACCCGTTCCTTGTACTCGGCTGTCTTGGCCTTCAGCTGTTCGTCACTCAGCGCGTTCAGTTTCTCTTCGTGGGAATTGATCGAGTTAACGAACTTGCCCATGCGCTTCAAATCACGCTCGTTCTTGCTTCCAAACAGTTTTTTCAATAAAGGCGCAAACATAGTCGACTTCGATATCCGTTTGAGGGTTGTCAGGTCGGGCCAAAATGCAGGGCCGTTACCGGAGAACGGCCATTCTACTCTGAATCAGCCGATACAATAAACCGTACCCAATTTGAACAGGGCGTTCTGGCAGGTGCGGACAGCGGGAGGGAGGCAGGACGGCGCCTCTGGGGGCGCCATCCCGGGCGGAGATTTATTTCAAGGCAATGTAACGCGCCGGGTTGACGGCCATGCCGTTGCGGTACACCTCAAGATGCAGATGCGGGCCAGTAGAGCGGCCAGTGGAGCCAACCGTAGCAATCTGCTGACCCTTGCTGACCAGGTCACCGACCTCGACCATCAAGGTGTGGGCGTGCGCATAGCGCGTCTTGTAGCCGTCACCGTGGGCAATTTCGACCATATTGCCGTAAGCCCCGTTGCGCGCCGAGAAAGTCACCACGCCTGCGCCAACTGCATAAATCGCCGTACCACGTGGTGCAGCAAAATCCAGCCCGGTGTGCATGGCGATACGACCGGTTATGGGATCGCTGCGGCGACCGAATCCGGAGGTGATATAACCCTCATGGACCGGCATGAAATCCAGCAGCGCATTACTGTCGACGCTGCGGTTCATCATCAGTTTTTCCAGCAGCTTGAGCTGCTGGGTTCGATCGTCGATGCGGTCAGCCAGTTGATCAAGTACCGACTGCACGTCCGGACTTTCATGGTACATGCTGCTCTTGGGAAGCTCGGGACCACCCATACCGGGATCGTTATTGAAGTCAAACTCGCCATCAGACATGTCAGCCAGTTCGGTAAGACGTTCACCAAGGGCGTCAAGACGCATCAGCCGGGTCTGCAGGCGCGCCAACTGCTGCGTCATGCGCTCCAGTTGTGCCTGGGACTCATCGCGGCCTGAACCAGCCTGCTCAAGGTCTGCCAGCTCTTGCTGCCAGGCAGCTTCAGTACTTTGCTGAATACTGGGTTGCGGTGCGGAGCTCAGCACCGACCAGGTCAGTACCGCCGCAGCCACCGGTAACGCCAACAGCGCAACCAGGCCCGCCACTATCACCGGCAAGCTCAATGTCAGCGCTCTGGCCGCACCGTGCCGATCAGTCAATATGATGATATTCAAACGAGGTTCCCCAAACTGCAATTCCCCAAGCAATCGAGTTTACGGTTCTGCTAGGATGACCGCTGCTCAACTACTTCTATCGGCATAAGCCATGTCTTTCCATCCACTGGATGCGCGCCGCCCGGGCGACTTGATCCGCACCCACAGCACCCTCAAGGGGCTCTACGCCAAGGCCCACGCGGTCGAGCGTCTGCAGGCTCTACTGGATACCCTGCTCGAACCCGCAGCCCGCGAACACTGCCGCATCGCCGTGCTGCGCGACGGCGTTTTGCGCCTATTGGTAAGCGATAGCCACTGGGCTACGCGTATGCGCTATCAACAAAAACGCCTTATTCGACAGCTTCAAGCTTTTAACGAATTCGCAACCTTAACTAAAATACACTGCAAGGTACAACCTCCGTTGGTCAAAAAAGCACCACCGGTTCACAAAATGAGGAAATCCAGGGTCGCTGCCGACAGCCTGGAAGACACCGCAAAACAGGTCACCGACCCTGCCTTGAGAGCGGCACTTGAGCGGCTGGCACTGCATCACCGCAAGGCCTGAGTAATAAAAAAAACGGCCACCGAAGTGGCCGTCAAACCTTTAACGAAACGAAACGTATCAGACTGCAGCCGCCGGGCGCATAAAGGAGATGGGCGCTGTGCCGGCGTCTTCGAATGTAACTATTTCCCACGCATCCTTGGTAGCAAGCAGTGAACGAAGCAGCTTGTTATTCAGAGCATGTCCCGATTTGAAACCGCGGAACTCACCTACGAGACTCTTGCCTAGCAGGTAAAGATCACCGATAGCATCCAGAATCTTGTGTCTGACGAACTCGTCCTCATACCGCAGACCGTCTTCGTTCAGGACCCTGTACTCATCAACAACGATGGCGTTATCCACACTACCGCCCAACGCCAGATTCTGCGAACGCAGATACTCTATGTCGCGCATGAAACCGAAGGTACGCGCACGGCTCACTTCCTTCACAAAGGATGTGCTGGAGAAATCAACGCTGGCAGACTGGCTGCGGCCACGAAAGACAGGGTGGTCGAAGTCGATGCCAAAGGTCACCTTGAAACCCTCGAAGGGTACAAAGGTCGCCGTTTTGCCATCCTCTTCCACAGTCACTTC
>JBKBSI010000173.1:0-7422 GCA_046291745.1 Pseudomonas sp.
AACGCTTGAGCATGGCGCCACAGACGAATTGGTACACCACCAGTAACGCCACCAGAGCCAGCTTGGCGTGCATCCAGCCCTGCTGCATCCATGCCGGTGCCAGCATCAATAGCCATATCCCCAGTCCCAGCGCCACCACCATGGATGGCAGCATGATGCCGCGATAGAGCTTGCGCTCCATGATCTTGAAGCGCTCTTTGCTGATCGAATCTTCGCTCTGGGCGTGGTAGACGAACAGCCGCGGCAGGTAGAACAGCCCGGCAAACCAGGTCACCACGGCGATAATATGAAAGGCCTTGATCCACAAATACATGCTTGCTACCTCGGGTTTGGCACGGGCTGCGCCAGAACGGGGCAGTCAATACTGGTATTTTGCGTCAGCCCTTTTATCATAGGGAGTTACCAGCCATGTTTAAACGTTTCGGGAAGTAAAAATGATCAAGATTGGGATAGTAGGCGGGACCGGTTACACGGGTGTGGAACTGCTCAGGCTGCTGGCGCAACACCCGCAGGCCCATGTCGAGGTCATTACCTCCCGTTCCGAGGAAGGTATGCGTGTCGTGGACATGTATCCCAACCTGCGCGGCCATTACGACCAGTTGACCTTCAGCGTGCCAGATACCCAGACTTTGGGTGCCTGTGATGTGGTGTTTTTCGCTACGCCTCACGGTGTTGCCCACTCTCTGGCAGCCGAGTTGTTGGCTACCGGCACTCGAATCATCGACCTGTCGGCGGACTTTCGTCTGCGCGATGCTGAAGAGTGGGCTCGTTGGTACGGCCAACCGCACGGCGCACCGCAACTGCTGGAACAGGCGGTGTATGGCCTTCCCGAAGTCAACCGCGAGGCCATTCGTGGCGCACGTCTAATTGCAGTACCAGGTTGCTACCCGACAGCCGCCCAACTGGGCCTGATTCCATTGCTGGAGGCAGGGCTTGCCGATCCTTCACGCATTATTGCCGACTGCAAGTCGGGCGTTAGTGGCGCGGGCAGGGGTACCAATATTGGCTCGCTTTTCTGTGAGTCGACTGAAAGCATGAAGGCCTATGCCGTCGCCGGTCACCGGCATTTGCCGGAAATCAGCCAGGGTTTGCGCGAGGCTGCGGGCGGCCCGGTAGGGCTGACTTTTGTACCCCACCTGACCCCAATGATTCGCGGTATTCACGCCACCCTGTACTCGACTGTGGTCGATCGTTCGGTCGATCTGCAGGCCTTGTTCGAGCGGCGTTATGCCAATGAACCCTTTGTGGATGTCATGCCGCCCGGTAGTCATCCGGAGACTCGCAGTGTGCGCGGCGCCAACGTCTGCCGCATTGCTGTACACCGCCCCCAGGGCGGCGATCTGGTGGTGGTGCTCTCGGTAATTGATAACCTGGTCAAGGGCGCATCCGGCCAAGCACTGCAGAATATGAACATTGCTCTCGGGCTTGAAGAAACTCTTGGGTTGTCCCATCCGGCGCTCATGCCCTGATGTTGGGTCTCAAGCGTCGCAAGTCGATGCGCGAGCACAGTGTTGTATTCATTCCGCGGACCTCTCGGCTGGCGAAGATAGCCAAGGTCATGGCGGTTATCGCTCTGGTGCTGGCCGTGCCGATCAGTGCCTGGCTTGGCTGGGAAGCCGCGTTGTTATCCCAGCAGGCGGTGTCCGTGGAGCGTGACCGGCTGGTGTTGGAGCGTGAAGTGCTAGGCGCTGACCTGGACGCGGCGCGGCAGCGCTATCAGCAGTTGGAGGTGGATTTGCTGGTGGCTCGTGAGTCCCTGGCTGAAGGGCGCGGGCTGGTTCAGGAGTTGGAACAGCAGTTGTTCCGCGTGCAGCAAGACCTGGCCCAGTATCAGGGCGCGCTAGCGCCTAATGCCATGCTTCCCGGGTTGCGTATCCAGGCTTTTGAGCTGCAGGCCACAGACAGTCCGAATACTTTCCGCTATAAAGTCATGGTCAGCCGGGTGGGCAGCGAGAGTGATACGGTAGAAGCCCGGTTGAAAATTCAGGTTCATGGCCAACAGGATGGCGAGGCTCGCAGTATCTCTCTGGCGGAAATGCTGCCGGGTGGGGAGGCGGAGCTGGAGGAAGGACTCGAGCTGAACTTTCGCTATTTCCAGGTTGTGCCATCCAATGGTCAGGCTTCGCAGCTGACCCTGCCCGCTGGTTTCGAGCCTGAGCGGGTGCTGCTCGAGGCAGTGCAGGATGGTGAGGTTCTGGTTGAGCAGTCATTTGACTGGACACTTACAGGAGCGAGGCCCTGATGTTTGGAGCAGACAAGCACAAGAAAGTCGATATCGGCCAGTTTGGCGGCAAGACCACTATCATTGCCCAGGACGCAGAGCTGCGCGGCAACATGCGCTTCAACGGTGCGGTGCAAGTGGATGGGCGCATCATTGGCAACATCGAGGCAGAGCAGGGCCTGGTGCGCGTCAGTGAGCATGGTTATGTGGAGGGCGTGATCAGGGCCCCCAGCGTACTTATCAACGGCCAGGTTGTGGGTGATGTACATGCTGGTGAGCATCTCGAGCTGGATGCCAAGGCGCGGATTTCTGGCGACTTGTATTACCGGGTCATGGAGATGGTCATGGGCGCCCAGATCAGCGGCAATCTCCACTACATGGATGCGGACGCCATACCGCAACGGGTCCTTCAGGTCGTCGACGACAAAGCTGCGTCGGAAGAATAGTTGACCAAAAGAGTCGGGAAAAAGGATAATGGGCGTCTGTCGTGCTGCGACACCCGTTGTTGGAGGATCTATGTCTACTGCTGAAGTCTTTACCCCCACCCCTTTGCTGTTTACCGACAATGCCGTATCCAAGGTGCGCGCATTGATTGACGAAGAGGGTAACGAGCGTCTGAGTCTGCGTGTCTTCGTGACCGGTGGCGGCTGCTCGGGATTTCAGTATGGCTTCACCTTTGATGATGAGCTGGCCGAAGATGACACCGTGGTGGAGCGCGGCGGCGTCAAGCTGGTGGTCGATCCCATGAGCTTCCAGTACCTGGCAGGCTCGGAGGTGGATTATCTCGAGGGGTTGGAAGGTTCGCGCTTTGTCATCAATAACCCTAATGCTGCTACTACCTGTGGCTGCGGTTCGTCCTTCTCGGTCTGACGCTCAGGCCGGGTAGATTGCGCCTAGCACGCGTTCACCATTGGCGCCGGTTACGGCCGGCAGATTGCCCGCCAAGCCCTCCTCGCAACGCCATGCCAGCCAGGCAAAGGCAATCGCTTCCATCCAATCCGCGTTAACACCAAGTGCTTCAGTGGTTTGCACCTGAACCTTGGGCAAGTGCGCCTGCAGTCTTTCCATCAGGTAAGTGTTGCGCGCCCCGCCGCCACATATGTACAGCGCTCGTGTTGTTCCCGCGTAATCGACCACCGCATCGGCGATGCTTCTGGCGCTCAGCTCCAGCAGCGTGGCCTGCACGTCCGCCGGGTTGGTGGGGCCAACGCTGGCGAGCCTTTGCTGTAGCCAGTGCGGGTTGAAGTGTTCGCGCCCAGTGCTCTTGGGTGCGCTGCGCCGGAAGTAGGGGTCTTCCAGCATTGCACGCAATAGAGCCTGGTTGACCGCTCCGGTGCGGGCCCATGTTCCTGCGGCGTCATAGGCTTTACCCTGGTGGAGATGGATCCAGTAATCGAGCAACACGTTGCCCGGGCCGCTATCGAGCCCGCGTACTGGCCCGCCAGGCTGCATGACGGTCAGATTGGCAAAACCGCCGACGTTGACCAGCGTGCGCGTGGCTACCGGATCGTTCAGCAGCCAGTGGTGAAAGGCAGGTACCAGGGGCGCGCCTTCACCCCCTGCGGCAATGTCGCGACTACGGAAGTCGCTTGCTACCCGTATACCGCAGAGTTCGGCCAGCAATGCCGGTGCGCCAATCTGTAAACTGAAGCCCAGCTCCGGGTGGTGGCGCACCGTCTGGCCATGACTGCCTATGGTGCGTACCTGTTCAGGGCTGATGTGCTGACGGTCCAGCAGCGCGTGCACGCCTTCTGCTGCCAAGCGGGCCCAGTTCTGACCGACAATGCCCGCGCGGCGAATTTCATCTTCGCCAGGCGAACAGAGGCTGAGCAGGTCGTCACGCAGGGAGTCGGGGAAGGGCAGGCAGCAGGCGTCCAGTAATGTGACGCTGCGCGGGCCGGTAAAGCGAGTCAGGGCAATGTCGATACCATCTAGGCTGGTGCCTGACATGATACCGACATAGAGGTCTTGCACTTATTGCTCCAGCAGAGCCAGTTGGGTGTCGCTCTTCTGGTCCAGGCTGGCCATCATCTTGTTGCTTATGGCCATGAAGGCGGTGCGCTCGCTTTGCGGAATCGGATCAGAAACCGGCAGATCGATGCCCAGCGGATCTACGTGGCGGCCATTGACCTGGAACTCGTAGTGCAGGTGTGGACCGGTAGCCAACCCGGTCATGCCGACATAGCCAATCACCTGGCCCTGAGATACATGGGCACCCTGGCGTATACCATTGGCATAGCGGCTCATGTGCGCATACAACGTTTTATACTTCTGTCCATGCTGAACGACGATGGTATTGCCATAACCGCCCTTGCGACCCACATGCACGATGCGTCCATCGCCGGTAGCCATGATCGGCGTGCCTGTAGGCGCCGCATAGTCCACGCCATTGTGCGCGCGTATCTTGTTCAGTACCGGGTGGCGACGGTTGGGGTTGAAGCGTGAGCTAATGCGGGCAAACTCGACCGGGGTGCGGATAAAGGCTTTGCGCAGACTGGTGCCATCGGCACGATAGTAGCTGGCATAGCCACTCTTGTCGGTGTAGCGCACGGCGGTGAAGGTCTTGCCGCGGTTGGTAAAGCGGGCGGCAAGAATGTTGTTGGTGCCAACGCGCTTGTCGCCAACGTGCAGTTCTTCGTACATCACTTCAAAGCGGTCACCCTGGCGAATGTCCCGGGCGAAATCCACGTCATAGCCGAAGATGTTGGCCATCTGCATGGTGAGTCCATGGGACATGCCCGCCTGCTGTGCGGCCAGGAACAGGGAACTGCTAATGCTGCCCTGGGCAAAGCGCGTACGGGTTTCGGGCGTGATCTGATCCTTGGTAAAGGTGTAGCTGTTCTCGCTACGATCCACGCGCAGAGTTTCCAGATCGCTGATCTTGGAACGCAGGGCTAGCAGTTCGCCCTCGTCGCCAAGCTTGAATTCAAGAACCTGGCCGACTTTCAGGCGAGTAAAGCGCTGGGCTTCCTTGCTGCTGTTGAGTACGGCGTGCAGCGTGCTGGCCGAGAGGCCTGCCTGGTTGAACAGCACGGAAAGGGTGTTGCCGCTGGCAACTGTTACTTCCATCCATTCCGGCTTGGGTGCTGCGGTTTTCTCTACCTGCTTGGCTACCAAAGGCGCTTTCTCGCCTACCGGCTGTACGGTAAATACGGGCTCTTCCGAGCGTGTCGGCTTGAGGACCAGCGGATTGGCCTCCCGGTTCAGCTCAAGTGGCAGAGAATATGTGACTGTTTCAACGATGGCGGCATCCAACTCTGTAGAGGAGAGCTCGGCAAGCCGTTCGGTAGCGCTGGGTTCCAGGTCAAGCTGAACATAAGTCTTGCGAGCTTCGACATCGCTGGTGGGAATAACGAGCAGAAAGATGCTCAGCGCTGCTGCTATACCGCTCGCCGCGAGAATATGGCTTTTAGGGTACAGCGGCGGTTTTGTCTTGTGAGAAGGCATAAGCGCTCTTGTGGTCGATTCTGAATAAAGTGTAATAACTTGCTAAATTATAACTGAAAGTGCCTCAAGGCAACCCTTCAGTGTCACCGCCTGTCAGTTTTCCAGCGTTTAGTGCGTTGGAAAAATGACTGCATGCCCGTCGAGCAAACTTGTAATCAGACCATAATGTTGTATGTTTGGTTCCCTTTTTTAAACCCCGAATACACAGGATTTGCAGATTTATGAAGCCGGTTGACGAGCAGTTGGCGCTGATCAAGCG
This sequence comes from Pseudomonas sp., assembly GCA_046291745.1. Classification (GTDB taxonomy): domain Bacteria; phylum Pseudomonadota; class Gammaproteobacteria; order Pseudomonadales; family Pseudomonadaceae; genus Halopseudomonas. The sequence goes on from JBKBSI010000173.1 coordinate 5,928, forward strand.
TGGAGCGGACGAAATTCTGGTGGAGACCGAGCTCAGGGCCAAGCTGGAGCGCGGACTGCCGTTGCGTATCAAGGCAGGCTTTGATCCAACTGCGCCGGATTTGCACCTGGGGCATACGGTGCTTATCAACAAGCTGCGTCAGTTTCAGGAGCTGGGTCACAAGGTGTTGTTTCTGATCGGTGACTTCACCGGCATGATCGGTGATCCGTCGGGCAAAAACGTGACCCGGCTACCGTTAACCCGGGAGCAGGTTCTGGCCAACGCAGAAACCTATAAAGAGCAGGTGTTCAAGATTCTTGATCCGGAGCTGACCGAGGTGATGTTCAATTCCACCTGGATGGACAAGATGACTTCGGCTGACATGATCCAGTTGGCGGGCAAGTACACGGTTGCGCGCATGCTAGAGCGTGACGATTTCGACAAGCGCTATAAAGGTGGGCAGTCGATAGCGGTGCACGAGTTTCTCTACCCGCTGGTCCAGGGTTATGACTCTGTCGCTATGCAGTCAGATATCGAGCTGGGCGGCACGGATCAGAAGTTCAATCTGCTTATGGGGCGTGAGCTCCAGCGTCAGTATGGCCAGGAGCCGCAGGTTATCCTCACCATGCCATTGCTCGAAGGTCTGGATGGCGTGAAGAAAATGTCCAAATCCCTTGGTAACTATGTAGGGATCAATGATGCGCCGGGTGAGATGTACAACAAGATAGTGTCCATGCCGGATAGTTTGATGTGGCGCTACTTTGAGCTGCTCAGCTTCCGTAGCATGGAAGAAATCAATGCGCTGCGCGCCGATATGGATGCAGGGGCCAATCCCCGCGATATCAAGATCAAGCTTGCGGAAGAACTGGTAGCCCGCTTTCATGGCGACGAGGCTGCGGCCAATGCGCATCGCTCGGCAGGCAATCGTCTGAAAGAAGGTGAGCTGCCGGATGATATCCCTGAAGTGTTGGTCGAGTCTGGCGAGTCCTTGCCTGTCTCTGCGGTGCTGAATCGTGCTGGCCTGGTGAAAAACGCGGCAGCGGCCAAGGATCTGCTTTCGGCCGGATCGGTGCGGGTGAATGGGGCTGTTGTGGATCGCGAGTTCATGTTCCAGCCGGGGGTGGAGTACGTCTGTCAGGCGGGCAAGAAGAAGTTTGCGCGTATTACGCTAAAAAGCGCTTGACGGTTTTTTCTGAGCCCCTATAATGCGCGTCTGCCCAGTCAGGGCGCTTTGCATAAAGCGCTTTACAATCAATAAGTTAGCGATAATTTAGGGGTTGACAGAGTCGAGAGATGGCGTAGAATGCGCCGCTCTGAAGAGGCAAGGCAGGATGGCTTCTTCGGGTGATGAAAGGATCTCATCAAGGTTCCTGGAAGGTGTTGACAAGGAGCTTGGCTCCTGTAGAATGCGCCTCCCTGGCACGGAACAGCAAGTCTGGTTCGAGCCACTCAAGCAGCTAGTGAAGCGGTTAAAAACTTCACAAAAATGCTTGACAGATTAGAAGGTTAGCGTAAA
>JBKBSI010000174.1:0-7389 GCA_046291745.1 Pseudomonas sp.
CATTTCGCGTAACTCGGCAATCTTGCGTGTGGCGTGCAATACCGTGGTGTGGTCACGCCCACCGAAGGCGTCACCAATCTCGGGCAAACTGTGATTGGTCAACTCCTTGGACAGGGCCATGGCCACCTGTCTGGGTCTGGCCACAGAGCGCGAACGCCGTTTGGACAGCACGTCAGATACTTTGATCTTGTAGTACTCGGCTACCGTACGCTGAATATTGTCGATGCTGACGAGCTTGTCCTGCAGGGCCAGCAGGTCCTTCAGCGACTCACGAATCAACTCGATAGTAATATCCCTGCCCATGAAATGCGCACTGGCGATGACGCGCTTCAGCGCGCCTTCCAGCTCGCGGACGTTGGAACGAATACGCTGGGCAATAAAGAAGGCCGCATCGTGCGGTAGATCCACGCGCGATTGCTCGGCCTTCTTCATCAGAATGGCGACTCGGGTTTCCAACTCTGGAGGCTCCACTGCAACGGTCAGACCCCAGCCGAAGCGTGACTTGAGACGCTCCTCGAGCCCGTCGATTTCCTTGGGGTAGCGATCACTGGTCAGGATCACCTGCTGACCACCTTCAAGCAATGCGTTGAAGGTGTGGAAGAATTCCTCCTGGGAACGCTCCTTCTTGGCAAAGAACTGAATATCGTCGATCAACAGCGCATCGACTGAGCGATAGTAACGCTTGAAGTCGTTGATTGCGTTCATCTGCAAGGCCTTGACCATGTCGGCAACAAAGCGCTCGGAATGCAGATAGACAATCTTGGCAGCGGGATTCTTTTTCAGCAGATGATTACCCACCGCATGCATAAGGTGGGTCTTGCCCAGGCCCACGCCACCATAAAGGAACAGCGGGTTGTAACCGTGCTTGGGATTGTCCGCCACCTGCCAGGCCGCGGCGCGCGCCAACTGGTTGGATTTACCTTCGACAAAGTTCTCGAAAGTAAAACTGCGATTCAGATAACTGGTGTGCTTGATAACCGGTGAGCTGGGGCCTGCCTGGTCCGCACGCTGAGGCGGACGCGGGTCTTCTTCATCTATACGCACGCCGCGCGACTGCTCCGGCTGGAAGCCCTGGGCTACCACCTGAGTACGCGGCGTTACCGGCGCACTTGCGGTTTGCACAGTATCTGCGGATGCAGCTACCGCGGCCTCAGGCACCGCAGCCCTGACAGCAGGACGAACACTGGATGCAGCACGTCGACTACCGATCAACAGGGAGACGAGGGGAGCCTGCCCCTGGGACAGATCATCAAGGAGTTCCTGAACCCGATTAAGGTACTTGTCGTTAACCCAATCGAGGACAAAACGGTTTGGCGCATAAAGACGCAGTTCAGTCTGATCACCATCCACCTGCAGGGGCCGGATCCAGGTATTGAACTCTTGGGATGGTAGCTCATCACGCAGAAAATCGATGCATTGCTGCCAGAGTACAACCGACACAAAATCCCCCGGTACTTCAGCCATAAACGGCTTATTATTGGATTGGACAAACCTCTGTGCAACGGAGGCCTGAAGCTGCTTTCAGAAGCAGTCATTCTAGCCCTTTCGGACCCTAGTTATCCACACTCTTGGTTGCGGAAAAGCGAATATGAACACCCGATCAAAAGATCACAAATGCCTCGCCAATTTGGCAAAGGCCTTGCATATCGGGGCTCTGAGCCCTGTGTACAAACCAGGCTAAAGACTGTTGGCAAAAACGTCCCGGCGCTGTGCATAACCCTGCCTGTGGATATCAGGCCTTTTTATCCACAAGAGGCCAACAGCAAAACATAGTGTCTGCTCCCAGCTTGCACACAACCCTATGCCTATTTCATCTTCATGATTTCATTAGGATTTTTTCGGTTGTCCACAGAACAGCTGGCGACCATTAGCATTAACTTCATATATCTCTTTAAAGAATTGATTTTATATTGTTTTTTATCATTCAACCGATGCAAATCGAATTGACCTTGACTGCCTTATTCTCTAGAATTGCCGGTCCCTTGAAAGGGCTCATTGGCTCTGACGTGAATTAATCAGGTAACTCAAGATGAAAAGAACATTTCAACCCAGCGTTTTGAAGCGTAAGCGTAACCACGGTTTCCGCGCTCGTATGGCTACTGCAAACGGTCGTAACGTACTGGCACGTCGCCGCGCCAAAGGCCGCAAGCGTCTGTCAGCTTAAGATCCGGTTTTGCTGGTGGACACCGGATTCGGTCCTGAGTGCAGGCTGTTAACGCCAAGTCAGTTCAAGACCGTATTCGATGGCGCCACCCGTAAAGTCTCCGGGCCTTATGTGTTGTTGCTGGCCAAGGCAAACACATCGGACCAGCCACGACTGGGCCTGGTGATTGCCAAGAAAAGTGTCCGCCGAGCGGTTGATCGCAACAAGATCAAACGCATAGCACGAGAATCCTTCAGACTGAACAAGTCTGAGTTGGGTAATCTGGACATCGTCGTCCTGGCTCGCAAGGGCCTGGGCGAGTTGGACAATGCTGCGCTACATGAGCTGTTCAAAGGCATGTGGCGCAGAATGTCCAAGGCCGCAGACAAACCACCACGTTCACGCCACTCCGGACCCCCGTCATCCAATGCGTAATGTCGCACTCGGACTGATCAAGGTTTACCGATACGCTATCAGTCCGCTGATGGCCAGCCATTGCCGTTTCTACCCATCCTGTTCCTGCTATGCCCAGGAAGCCATAGAGCAACATGGCTTACTCAAGGGTAGCCTGCTTGGTGCCAAGCGTTTGGGACGCTGTCACCCATGGAATGCCGGTGGCTATGATCCCGTACCTGAACCTGCCAATCATTCTTCTCAGATGACCAACAAACCATGAACATGCAACGAAATATCCTCATAGCTGCCTTGCTCGTGATTACCTATCTCATGGTTTTGCAGTGGAACAACGATTATGGCAATCCCGAGTTGCCACCGGTAGAAACCGCAGGCGAACTCGCCCAGGCTGACTCCTCGGATCTGCCAGAGCTGCCCGCTACTCAGGCAGCAACCGATGGCGAAGCTCTGGATGACATACCCCAGGTAGTCGAGGCCGGAGAAGAAGAAGTGGCGGCTACACCCGCTGCCTCGACAACCGCGCGGAACAATCTGATCAAGATCGAAACCGATACGTTACGTGTCGAAATCGATCCCCGTGGTGGCGACATCGTTACCCTGGTATTGCCGGAATATCCGGTACGCAAGGACCGGCCTGATCTGCCATTCCCGATTCTCGAGCAATCCAGCAACATGACCTATGTTGCCCAGAGTGGTCTGGTAGGCCGCAATGGTCCGGATGCGCGTCCCGGCAATCGCCCACTCTACAGCGCAGACAGCCAGCAGTTCAGCCTGGGTGAGCAGAGTGAGCTGGTAGTCGATCTGCGCTACCAAGAGAACGACGTCAGCTATATCAAGCGCTTTACCTTTACCCGCGGCGAGTATCTGGTTGATGTGCAGTACATCATCGACAACCAGAGCAGCGAGACCTGGTCTGGTAATCTGTTCGGTCAGATCAAGCGTGACCGCAGTAGTGACCCTTCCAGTTCCAGCCCTACCGGCATGGCCACCTTCCTTGGTGCCGCCTACTGGAGTGCTGATGCTTCCTATACCAAGCTGAGCTTTTCCGACATGGACAAGTCCAGGCTCGAGGAGACCGTGAACGGTGGCTGGATAGCCTGGCTACAACACTATTTTGTCAGCGCCTGGATACCACCAGCCGAGCAGCAGCATACCTATCAGACCCGCAAGGACAGCCAGGGCAATTACATAGCCGGCTTTACCAGCCCGTCTACCACTGTTGCCCCCGGTGAGCAGGGTTTGATTCAAGCCAGCTTCTATTCTGGCCCGAAGATTCAGGACAGCCTCAAGGCCATTTCCCCTGGTCTGGAACTGACCGTGGATTACGGTTTCCTGTGGTGGATTGCGCAACCGCTGTTCTGGGTTCTGAGCCTGATCTACAGCTTTGTCGGCAACTGGGGCTGGAGCATTATCCTGCTGACGATACTGATCAAGCTGATGTTCTATCCCTTGTCAGCTACCAGCTATCGTTCCATGGCCAACATGCGTCGGGTTGCACCCAAGCTGCAAGCATTGCGCGAACAGCATGGCGATGACCGGCAGAAAATGTCCCAGGGCATGATGGAGCTGTACAAGAAGGAAAAGATCAACCCGCTGGGTGGCTGTTTGCCAATCCTGGTACAGATGCCGGTATTTATCGCCCTTTACTGGACCTTGATGGAAAGTGTCGAGATGCGCCAGGCCGAGTGGCTGGGCTGGATCACTGACCTGTCACTCAAGGATCCCTACTTCATTCTGCCGATCCTGATGGGCGCGACCATGTTCATCCAGCAGCAGCTGAACCCCGCGCCCCCGGATCCAATGCAGGCCAAGGTACTGAAGATGCTGCCGATCATCTTTACCTTCTTCTTCCTCTGGTTCCCGGCTGGTCTGGTGCTGTACTGGGTGGTCAACAACATCCTGTCCATTGCCCAACAGTGGTACATTACTCGTCAGATCGAAAAAGGCGCTGCGGCAAAAGGGGAGTAACCCCGGCCTGAGCAGAGCTAAGCAAGCGCCCCGATATCGGGGCGTTTTGCTATCTGTCTTTTCACTTTCAGGAAACAACATGTCCAGCTATCACGCCGATACCATCGCCGCCATTGCCACCCCACCAGGCCAGGGTGGGGTCGGCATCATTCGCGTATCCGGCCCGGCCGCGCTGGACATAGCAAAGCAGATAGCACGTATTCAGCCAACACCGAGGCATGCCCACTACGGCACCTTCTGGCAGGCTGACACAGCGCTGGACCAGGGGCTGACGCTGTTCTTCCCCGGCCCGCATTCCTTTACCGGTGAAGATGTTCTGGAGCTGCAGGGCCACGGTGGACCTGTAGTAATGGATCTGTTGCTCAAGGCGTGCATTCAAGCCGGGGCACGTTTGGCCCGGCCCGGCGAGTTCAGCGAACGCGCCTTCCTCAACGACAAGCTGGATCTGGCCCAGGCTGAGGCCATAGCCGACCTGATCGAAGCCAGCTCGGAACAGGCGGCGCGCAATGCCCTGCATTCCCTGCAGGGCGCCTTCTCAATCCGAGTAAAGGCCCTCACCGAAGCATTGATTGCGCTACGTATTTACGTTGAGGCGGCCATAGATTTTCCAGAAGAAGAAATCGACTTTCTTGCCGATGGCCACGTACTTAGCCAACTACAGACGATCCGCGAACAGCTGCAGCAGGTTCAACGTGAAGCGGGGCGTGGCGCCTTGCTGCGTGATGGTATGACTGTAGTGATCGCCGGCCGCCCCAACGCCGGCAAATCCAGCTTATTGAATGCCCTGGCAGGCAAGGACAGCGCCATTGTTACCGATATCGCCGGTACCACCCGGGACATTCTGCGTGAACATATTCATATCGACGGCATGCCGCTGCACATCATCGATACCGCGGGTTTGCGCGATACCGAGGACCAGGTCGAGAAGATCGGCGTTGAGCGGGCCATGGCTGCCATTGGCGAGGCTGATCGCATTCTGTTGATGGTTGACGCTTCGCAACCCGAAGCCCACCACCCGGAAAATCTGTGGCCCGAATTCCTGTTACAGCGACCTGACCCAGCCAAGGTCACCCTGATTCACAACAAGATCGATCTCATAGGCGCACTGGCCGGTCATGAGCAGGCAGAGGATGGCAGTGTGACGCTGAAGCTCTGCGCACGCACAGGTGAAGGTGTAGAGCTGCTACGCGAGCATCTGAAAACCTGCATGGGCTATGAACAAACCGCCGAAAGCCTGTTCAGTGCCCGCCGTCGACACCTGGAAGCCCTTGAGCAAGCCAGCGTCCAGCTAGACCATGGTCATCAGCAACTGACCCTCATGGGTGCCGGTGAACTGCTTGCCGAAGATCTGCGCATGGCGCAGCAGGCGTTGGGCAGCATTACCGGTGAATTCAGTGCCGACGATCTGCTAGGCAGAATCTTCTCCAGCTTCTGCATCGGCAAGTAGAGCGAAAGCCAATACCCATTGGCTCGAAGCTCTAAATTTTATCGTCTTGATTTTCCTTTCCCACGCTATTTTCGCATTTAAATTCGTCTTTTTTGCCTTTTAAGCCCTGTGTACAACCCTGCCTAAGCCTGGGGCAAAAGACTGTGCACAACTACCGGATAAAACCACCTGTGGATAACCACCCTATTTATCCACAAGATGAACACCGTAGTCGGACCCATCCACCAGCAACATAGCCACAACCTTTTGATCTTCATAAGGCAATGATTTTTATAGATTAAAATGACTTACTCACAGAAAACGCCTTACTCATTAACATTCACTACATAAAGCTTTTAAAATCTTTCTTTAATTTAATCTATTAATGGGGCTGAAGACCGAGCACTCGAAACGCAGGCCACTGCCACTGTTCAAAAAACATCCAGTGCAAGGCTGCAATTTTTTCAGCCTAAGCCTATAATCAGCCCCTTTTCCCGAAGCCAGCCGTTGTCTGGCAACGAGGTTTATCGTGCAATTTCCAAGTCGTTTCGACGTAATCGTTGTAGGTGGTGGCCATGCGGGCACCGAAGCCGCGCTGGCAGCTGCACGTATGGGTGTGAAAACCCTGCTGCTCACTCACAACGTCGAAACACTCGGGCAGATGAGCTGTAATCCAGCCATTGGCGGCATTGGCAAGAGTCACCTAGTCAAGGAAATCGACGCCCTCGGTGGTGCTATGGCCAGGGCAACGGATCTCGCTGGTATTCAATTCCGCGTGCTCAATAGCCGCAAAGGCCCTGCCGTGCGGGCCACTCGAGCTCAAGCTGACCGTATTCTGTACAAGGCGGCGATACGCGAAATACTCGAGAACCAGCCGAATCTGTGGATATTCCAGCAGGCTTGCGATGACCTGATTGTGGAGAACGATCAGGTCTGTGGTGTGGTTACCCAGATGGGCCTGCGTTTTCACGCAGCAAACGTGGTGTTGACCACGGGTACCTTTCTCGGTGGCCTGATTCATATCGGGCTGGATAATTACTCGGGCGGTCGCGCTGGTGATCCGCCGGCGATTACCCTGGCCAATCGTTTACGTGAGTTGCCTTTGCGGGTAGATCGTCTGAAAACAGGTACACCACCACGTATCGACGGCCGCAGCGTCGATTTTAGCCGCATGACGCCGCAGCCAGGCGATACCCCTTTGCCGGTGATGTCCTTCCTTGGCAAGGTCAGCGAGCATCCGCAGCAGGTCAATTGCTGGATTACCTATACCAACGAGCGGACCCACGAGATCATCCGCAACAACCTTGATCGCTCGCCCATGTACACCGGGGTGATCGAAGGTATAGGTCCGCGTTACTGCCCCTCGATCGAAGACAAGATTCATCGCTTTGCCGACAAGAATCAGCACCAGGTGTTTATTGAGCCAGAAGGCCTGACA
>JBKBSI010000175.1:0-6123 GCA_046291745.1 Pseudomonas sp.
TTCAGGTGTTCTATCGCCTGCTACCCAACCGGCAGGCAGATATCACCGTACTCGACGAACTCGGCGCCGTATGGCGCAATCGTCTGGAGTACCGGGATGAACAAACGCTACTGTTGCCGCTGCTGCGTTTTCTGCACAGCATCCGGTTACGCCGCCAACTGAATCTGAGCCTGGAAAGCAGCCTGCGCGAGGAGGCCATTCAGCTGTATATGCTGCTGCCCGCCACTGAGGGCCAGATGCCGCGCCTTGAACAGCAGCGCCTACCGGCGCAGGGTGTGGAAGCGGATTACTACGCGGTGCAGGCCATCGCCGAACCGGATGAGGGCCAGCGCCTGCAGGTGAGTATCTTTTGTGAACAGCGGGAGTTTTCCGAACTGGACCATGGCACCCAGCTGTATACCGAAGTTGCGCGGCACATCATGCAGCAGCGCCGCAGCCATGACGACTACCCCTGCTACATCACCGACCTGGATCTGTCGGCGATTGACGCCTCAGGCAGCATGCAGACCGTGCAATACCTGCGCTACCGCCAACAACTGGAAGACGCCCTGAACCAGGCCATGCGAGAGCTCAGGGACTAATCAGCGCTGGCGCGCCTGCCAGCGTTCGCGGGCCTGCAGCTTGATTTGCTGCTGCCGCTCGTCACTGGCGGCGGCCCATTCGAGAATTTCCGACATCATGCGCCCGCAGCCCAGGCATTCATCGCCGTCCAGGCAGCACTTGCGCACACAGGGTGAGACCTGTTGGCCGGGCAGCGGCTGCTCACTCGCCATCCAGCTCCAACTCCACTTCTTCGCCGGTCAGCTCTTCGAGCAACTCACTGAGGACCACCGCCAGGGGCTCGTCGTCGCTGTCATGTAACCAGCCTTCACCCGGCTGATAGCCAAAGTGCAAGGTGCCATCCGGCGCTGCCAGCCAGATCTCCCGCGAGGCCGGTTGACGACCGATGACCAGTCTTGGTCCAGCGGCCAGCATCAGCACCAGCGACCCTTCGCGCTGCTCCATATCCAGTTCAAGACCACTGGCGTCCACCGCGTGTTCGATCTGATCCTGCAACTGGTCGGCCTGTTTATTGAATTCTTCTTCGCTCAACTCGTGCATGCATGCGTCTCTTCTGTCCGGTACAGGCGTCGGTTCGGATGCGTCGAACCGGGCGGCTGGGTATACTGCCGTATATTGCCCGTTTTTCAACAAGGATTTCACCATGAAGCGTTATATCGCTGCGCTATTTGCGGTACTGGTGCTGGCTGGCTGCGGCCAGAAAGGCCCGCTGTTCCTGCCAGAACAGACCGCCACCCAATCGGCAGAGCCGGTCCAGCAAGACCTGCGTCAGCAACCTACGGAAGACTGAAAGTACCAATGACAGCCTTTGATTACCAAAACGGCGAACTACACGCCGACGCCCTGCCATTGTCCGCGATAGCCGACCAGTATGGCACCCCCTGTTTTGTCTACTCGCGCCAGGCCATCGAGCAAGCCTGGCTGGCCTGGGATCAGGCCCTGACCGGCACCCCTCATCTGGTCTGTTATGCGGTCAAGGCCAACTCCAACCTGGCGGTACTCAATGTACTGGCGCGCTTGGGGGCTGGCTTCGATATCGTCTCCCTCGGTGAGCTGGAGCGCGTCCTGGCTGCGGGCGGCGAGCCCTCACGCATCGTCTTCTCCGGCCTGGGCAAGACCGCCGAAGAGATGCGCCGAGCCTTGAAAGTCGGCATTCATTGCTTCAACGTCGAGTCCAGTGCCGAGCTGGAGCGCCTGCAGCAGGTAGCCGCCGAGCTGGGCGTCAAGGCGCCGATCTCGTTGCGGGTCAATCCCGACGTGGACGCCATGACCCACCCGTATATTTCCACCGGCCTGAAAGAAAACAAGTTCGGTATCGATATTGCCAGCGCGCCGCAGGTTTACCGCCGCGCCGCCGAACTGCCAAATATCGAGATCTGCGGTGTGGACTGCCATATCGGCTCACAGCTGACCGACGACGCGCCCTTTATCGATGCGCTGGACCGGCTGCTGGCACTGATCGACCAACTGGCCGAGGAGGGCATTCGCATTCGCCATCTGGACCTCGGCGGCGGTCTGGGCGTGACCTATCGGGATGAGGTGCCGCCAACGCCCGCAGCCTACCTGAGCAAGGTCAAAGCGCAACTGGGTAACCGCGACCTGACGCTGCTGTTTGAACCCGGCCGCTCGATTGTCGCCAACGCCGGTGTGCTACTGACCCGGGTCAACCTGCTCAAGCCCACCGAGCATCGCAACATCGCGATTATAGACGCGGCGATGTATGAACAGTTCCGCCCGGCCCAGTACACTGCCGGGATGGGTATTGATGCCGTAACCCCACGCACTGACGTACAACCGTTGCAGTGGGACATCGTCGGCCCGGTCTGCGAAACCGGTGACTTCCTCGGCAAGGATCGCGAACTGGCGCTGGCCGAGGGCGACCTGCTGGCAGTGCGTTCAGCCGGGGCCTACGGCTTTGTCATGAGCTCGAACTACAACACCCGAGCCCGCGCTGCCGAAGTCATGGTCGATGGTCAAGAAAGCCATCTGGTCCGCCGCCGCGAAACCCTCAGCGAACTTTTCGCTGGCGAATCCCTGCTACCCGAGGCCTGAAATGCTGCTGCGATTCACCAAAATGCACGGTCTAGGCAACGACTTCATGGTCGTTGATATGGTGACCCAGCATGCCCAGCTGTCAGCCCGACAGATCCGGCAGTGGAGCGACCGGCATACTGGCATCGGCTTCGATCAGCTGTTGGTGGTGGAGCCGCCTGGCAGTCCGGACATGGACTTTCGCTACCGTATATTCAATGCCGATGGTGGCGAGGTCGAGCAGTGCGGCAACGGTGCACGCTGCTTCGCACGCTTCGTTCAGGACAAGCGCCTGAGCGCCAAGTCAGAGCTGCATGTGGAAACCGCAGGCGGCCCGATAGTGTTGCAGGTGAACGCCGACGGGCATGTCACCGTGAACATGGGCGCGCCGCGATTTGCCAATGCAGCCATTCCCTTTGCCGCCGACATCGAGGCCCTGACCCACAGTCTGGAAGTGGGCGAGCAGCGCCTGCAGGTGTCCGTGGTATCCATGGGCAACCCCCATTGCGTCACCCTGGTCGACGATCTTGAGCAGTACCCGGTCGCCGAACTGGGTCCGCTGGTGGAAAAACACCCGCGCTTTGCCCGCGGCGTCAACGCTGGCTTCATGCAACTGATCGGCCGCCAACATGCGCGCTTGCGCGTTTACGAGCGCGGCGCTGGGGAAACCCTGGCCTGTGGTACTGGCGCCTGCGCCGCCGCAGTGGCTGGTATCCGTCTGGGCCATCTGGTCTCACCGGTGACTATCAGCCTGCCCGGTGGCGACCTGTTGATCGAATGGGCTGGCGAGGACCAACCGGTGATGATGACCGGCCCGGCAGTGCGCGTTTACGAAGGACACATACGCCTATGACTGACAAGCAAGCGCAACCTGCAACCGAACTCGACTCCGCTGACGTGGCGGCTTACCTGCGCCGCCATCCGGCGTTCTTTGCCGAATACGACGATCTGTTGCCGGAACTGATTATCCCCCATCAGTCGGGTCAGGCCGTGTCGCTGGTCGAGCGCCAAGTCAAACTGCTGCGCGAGCGCAATATCGACGTGCGCCATCGCCTCGGGCAGTTGATGGATGTGGCACGGGAAAATGACCGGCTGTTCGAGAAGAGCCGCCGCCTGATCCTTAGCCTGCTTGAGGCCCAAAGCCTGGAGCAGGTGATAGCCAGTATCGAAGACAGCCTGCGCGATGACTTTCAGGTGCCCTTTGTCAGCCTGATTCTGTTCAGCGAAACCGATCGCTTTGCCAATGCCCGCTGCGTCACCCACAGCGAAGCCAGGGAAGCCATCGGCCACCTGCTCGACAGCGGCAAGACCCTCAGCGGCGTACTGCGCCCGCATGAGCTCAGCTTTCTGTTCGGCGAAGGGGCTGACAAGGTTGCATCCACAGCCCTGGCTCCGATCAAGCATCAGGGCCTGCACGGCGTGCTAGCGCTCGGTAGCCGTGACGCCAATCATTACCGCAATGCCACCGGCACGCTGTTCCTCGGTTATATCGCCGATGCCCTGGCCCGCGTGCTGCTGCGTCAGCGGCCGCTGGCCGACGAGCCTTCGGCCTAGACATGTCCGGCGCGCCGCTGCAGGCCGAGCTGGAGGCCTTCCTCCGCCACCTGCGCGAGGAGCGCCAGCTATCGCCGCGCACCCTGTCGGCCTACCAGCATGACCTGGAAGGTCTTTGCAGCTCCCTCGCGGCGCAGCAGATCGGCCGCTGGCAGGATGTGCAAGCCCAACACCTGAGGCTGTTCATTGCCCAGCGCCATCAGGCCGGTATGGCTGGGCGCAGCTTGCAACGCCAGCTCAGCGCGGTGCGCAGTCTGTACCAGTACCTGATCCGCGAGCGTCTGTGCAAACACAATCCGGCGGTGGATCTGCGCGCACCTAAGTCGGCACGCAAGCTGCCCAAGGCGCTGGATGCCGACAAGACCGCGCAACTGCTCAACGACACCGACAACGACGACTGGCTGGCCATACGCGACCAGGCCATGCTCGAGCTGTTCTATTCCTCCGGCCTGCGTCTCTCGGAGCTGGCCAATCTCGATGTGCACGGGCTGGATCTGAGCCAGGGCGAAGTACGCGTGGTCGGCAAGGGCAACCGCACCCGCCTGGTCCCGGTCGGGCGCATGGCCCGCGACGCCCTGAATCGCTGGCTACAGGTACGCGGCCTGGCCGCCGGAGACAATCCGGCGCTGTTTGTCGGCAAGCAGGGCAGGCGCCTGGGGCCACGTGCGATTCAACTGCGGGTACGGCACTGGGGTGTGCAGCAGATTGGTCAGCACCTGCACCCGCACATGCTCAGGCACTCCTTTGCCAGCCACATGCTGGAATCTTCCGGCGATCTGCGCGCGGTGCAGGAGCTGCTCGGGCATGCGGATATCAGCACGACACAAATCTATACACACCTGGATTTTCAGCACCTGGCCCAAGTGTATGATCAAGCCCACCCCCGAGCCAAACGCAAGAACGAGACGTAGATGATTCGCCTGCTGACCTTTGATCTGGACAATACCCTGTGGGAAACCGAGTCGGTGGTGGCCGCCGCCGAGCGCACGCTTATGGCCTGGTTCAGCAAACATGCACCGCAGTTTCCGCAGCGCCTGGACAGTGAAGCACGCAAGGCCCTGCGCCACGAGGTATTGGCCAGCGACCCGCTACTGCGCCACCGGGTTACGGATTTTCGCCTGGCGGTGATGGAGCTGGGGCTGTTACGCGCCGGTTACGCGCCCGAGCAGGCACGCGAACTGACGCGCCAGGGCTTTGAGGTATTCCTCGAAGCGCGCCACGCACTGACGCTATTCCCGCATGCCGAAGCGCTGTTGCAGCAGCTGTCTGCCAAGTACCAGTTGGCGACCATCTCCAACGGCAACGCCGATGTACGCCGCCTGGGGCTGGACAAGTACTTCAGCGTGATTGTCTCGGCGGATGAAGTCGGCATCAGCAAGCCCGACCCGGCACCCTTTCTTGCCGCACTGGAACGTGCAGGTATGGAGGCGCACGAAACCCTGCATATCGGCGATCACCCCGAGGATGATATCCAGGGCGCACAAAGCCTGGGCATTCACACCCTGTGGTTCAACCGTCACGGAAACGAATGGGCGCTACCAACGCGACCAAATGGGGAAGTGCAGTGCCTGAGTGAAATTGCCCCCTGGCTGGAAAGCTATCAGCGCGAGCGCTAGGACGCTGCTAGCAGGGGACCCTTGCAGTCCCCTGCCATGAAACAGGCACAGCTCAGATCGGGCGGCTGCCGTACTTGCTGTCAGGTTTCTTCGGCGGATCACCCACCACGTTGGCACCCACTTCCTGCACCTTGCCACCGCGGGCCATGAATTCGGCAATCTGCTTTTCCAGCATCTCGCGCTCACGGGCCTTGGCCTCCACCGACAAACCTTCCAGCGGATCATCTGCCGCCGGTGCCTTTTTCTTCGGTTTGCTGGTCGGCTCTTCTATCTCGTCGTTTTCCACCTCATCGGGCAGGTCATCAACGTCGCTCTCACTACCAACGTCGTCCAGATCATCATCTTCAATATCGTCGTCGCT
>JBKBSI010000175.1:6133-7356 GCA_046291745.1 Pseudomonas sp.
ACCCTGGATGAATTTTTTCTTTCCAGATCAGGCTTCGGCCCCCTTGGTCAGCCGCGCCAATTGATCCAGATCGGTCTGCACGCCTGATGTTTCGCGGATGCGCACCAGGATTTCGCGCTTGAGCTGAATAAAGTCCGGTTCCAGCTTCATGTCCTGGTGCCGCTCCGCACCCAGGGGTACATCGTAGATGCTGTCGACGCGCCCTGGCCTGGGCGCCATCAGTACAATGCGGCTACCCAGATAGATCGCCTCCTCTACATCATGGGTAACAAACAGAATGGTGCTTTTCTCCAGGCGGTGCACGTGGCGGATCAGGTCGTGCATGACCTCGCGAGTCTGGGCATCCAGCGCACCAAAAGGTTCGTCCATCAGCAGGATATCCGGGCGTGGCATCAATGCCCGGGCAATCGCCACGCGCTGCTGCATGCCGCCGGAAAGCTGACTGGGGTAGGCATCGGCGAAGGACTGCAAGCCCATCAGGCTGAGCAGCGCATCGGCCCGGCCGCTGGCCGTCTCGACATCCGCCTGACTGTAGACACTGTCCGAGATGACCTTGAGCTGGCGGCAGAAGCGAATGTTCTGCATCACCGTCAGCCAGGGGTAGAGGCTGTAATGCTGGAAGACCATGGCGCGGTCTACACCCGGTCCGTCGATTGGCTGGTCGTGCAGCAGAATCTCGCCATCGCTGTGGGTCTCTAGACCGGCAAGAATTCTCAGCAGGGTCGACTTGCCACAACCGGAGGCGCCGACAAAGGTGATGAACTCGTTCGGCCGCACATCCAGATTGATGCTGTCCAGAGCCTGGATATCCTGCTCCCGGGTATGGAATACCTTGCCGACATTGCGTATGCGAATACAGGGCTGGTCCATGGGTTACCTCTTCTGCCAGTGGAAGGCGCGGCGACCAATCCAGCGGAACGCCTGGTCGGTGAGCAGACCGATCAGGCCGATCAGCAGGATGCCAGCGAAAATCTTGTCGGTATGCATGAAGCGCTGCGCGCGCAAGATCGCATAACCCAGACCGGAGTTGGACGCCACCAGTTCGGCCACCACCAGGTAGGTCCAGGCCCAGCCACAGGTAATACGCAGCGTATCGAGCAGGGCCGGACGTGCCGAGGGCAAGACCACCAGGCGGATGATCTCGCTACGGTTGGCGCCCATGGTCTGCGCCGCCTCGATCTGCGCCATCGGCACGCGGCGCACATCTTCGGCCGCCATCACCG
>JBKBSI010000176.1:0-7289 GCA_046291745.1 Pseudomonas sp.
GCCAGCGTGTTGGTTGTAGCATCCGCATAAGGAGTCCGGGTATTAACATAGCTCTGCCCGTCCGGCAGGTTAAAGTTGGCGTGGTCGACACGCGGGCTTGCGCCAGGCGAGCCATTTGCACCATTCCACATGCCGTCGGTCATCAAAATATGGAAGCTTGGACGACAGGCATATTCTGGATTCTGAACGGTTGTGCCATTGCCGCCGCTGGATGTGAACGGATTGGGTTCATTGGCCCAGGCGGCGTTGGTCTGCAGAAATTTGCCCGCTCGGTCCAAGGTTTCGCGAAGCGGGGTGCCGCCTGAAAATGTTACGTCGGTCAACCAGGTGAGAAAGTTGGACTTGTGGCGGTTGCTGAAAATGCGGAAACGGTTGTTGTTGCAGCCTGTTCCGCCGTTCAATACGGTGCAGTTGTTCAGCGCCTGCCAAGTAAAACGCACAGCGGAGGGCAGGTCGTAAAAGGCCAGGTGAGCGGCACTCTGGGTAGCCAGGGCACGGTCACGGTAGAACGAATACCAGATGGCGAAGTTTTGCTGTTCGGCGGCTTGGACCAACTGTACGCGGTAGCAATTGTCATTGTTGGTTGAGGTGGCGTTGCAGCCCGGGCGACTGGTGTCAAAAACATAGTAATAAGCGGCCACGGGTTGTTGGGTAAGATTCACGCGGGCATTTCGAGCTCCCGTTCCATTGGTTTGGACACAGCGGGCAGTACTATTGACATAGCCGGCACCAGTAACACTACAGGTGGTACCGCCTGTTCTGGCAATGGTGTAAACCATGCCTCCGGGAGTAGTGACTGTAGTAGAGGTGCCGTTGACAAGGCTGACGGTCACGTCGAAATCTTCGGCCGGATTCTCAGCCAGCTCCTTGATGCTGCCAAACCCGTTCACAGTATAGGAGCAATTGCCAACCAAATCTCTGGTGCAGTACCAAGTTACGCGGTAGCTGTTGGACAGATTGACGCTGCCAAACCCGGTTTTGAAACCCATATGGTAGGCATTGGTAAAGCTGGTGCTGTAAATTATATCCGCCCCGTCAGAGTTGACTCCCCTAGGTATGATGTAGGTGGTATTGGGATCATAGTAGTTCGGGTTGAAAGCAGCTGACTTGACTCTTTTGGTGCGCATTGTTGCATCTGCAGCGATGCCGTCAGGGGTGTGGGAGCGCTTCATACTGCCCGAGTCGTCAATGGTGAAGATCAGATTGGGTGCCACCGAGTCGACCAGCATCAGAGGTTGCTGGCTGACATCCAGAGCGGCGGCATGGGCAGCCCCACCCTGCAGATAGATACTGAACACCAGGCAGCTCAAGGCTGTTTTGGTCAGGTTTTTATGTAGGTTCATAATCTGTTGTCCTGGCATTAGAGAAAGACGCGCATGGAGGTGGAGCGCAGGTCTGCGCGGCAACGGCCATCCGAGGCACTGGCATTAATCTCGTATCGGAATTCACCTTCGCCCGCTAGCATGGCGCCAGATTCACTGACAAACGCGGCAGCCTCATCTGCGAGTTCATTGACATGTATCGCATACCAGACGATCTCCGGCTCGAATTCGGTTACATCGTCTGGGGAGTACTTCTTAACCCCTTTGTATTCCGGTTCATCGGGCCTAAAGCCCTGGGCAAAGGGGACGTCCTTCGTTTCAATGTCGAGTATACAAGGCTGATCTGCGGGGGCGTCATCGCAAGACTCATAAGCGTTTGGTGGAGAAACGCTTGCAAAATCGCCATAGAACGAAATGGGTCTGAGTCGATAATTGCCCGGAGTTTTGTCGGTCAAAGCTCCGGTAATTGAATACTGCGCATCCCGCAAGCCTGCCTCGGCAGCGTCGTAACACGTCCGCTCGTTCACCAGGCTCCCGGTAGTCCGGGACTCCAGCGCTACCTCGCGCATATTGGTCACTGCCAAAGTGGTCAATATAAGTAGTAACACCAGCGAAAGAACCAGAACGGCGCCTTTCTGCTGCTGCGGGGCGGGGCCATGAGGTTGATAGATATGAGGTTTCATCGTGTCTGATTCCTGAGGGGGACGGTGTTTTCAGTAACCATATACAGGGCGCGATCAGGTGCGGAAACGCCTGCAGTTTCGTAGTAGGTTTCATGCCAGTAGCTAAAAGCCGGGCTCTGGTTGCTGTCAGCTACATTGCTGGAGCGGCTTCTTATTAGGGCTGCGTAGCGTACTGACTGGATGCGTTGGTTAGGCTGCAATACCTCCGTTCCGTAGAAATCGGTTTCACGGCTACCAGCTCTGCCAATGCCGAACTCAAGTTGCATATCAACCAGGTTGTCGAATACCGGCTGGTCATTGCATAGCAGAGTGTTACCGGTAAAGGTCAGGTCGACAATGATATCGGTTACCTCGGCTGCGTTCTCGTAAGTCTTTGACGGACCGGATCTGGCCAAGCCATCGCATGCAGTCAGGCCCGGAATATGGGGCTTGTAACGGATGCAAAGGCGGTTGTTGGTGTCGTCGTATCTGATGACCTCGCCCGCTTCGAAGGCGCAGTTACCGGAATCAGCCTTCTTAAAGTCCCAGTTGAAGTCTGTGCTGGTGGTGGTTCGGTAGCCTGTACGGCGCAGCTCTTCTTCAAGCACTAGAAGTGTATAACGGGCATTCTCGGTGTTATCGGATTGAGCCTGCTGGAAAAAGTAGTTGCTCTTGTTGTCGACAAAAATCTGGGTCACGCCAAGAATCAGCAGGCTGCTTATAGCCAGCGCTATAAGCAACTCGATGATCGACAAGCCTTGCTGGGTGCTGGGGATAATTCGGATCATATCTGGGTCCTTACACGGTAAAAACAGATGTCACTGTCAGCATCGGCATCGTTCAGGCATTGCCCGCCCGCTGCGCGCCAGGCGAGCTGTACCTCAATCGCGGCACCATCGCCGCAGCTACCGGCAACTACGGAGCGGCAGGCGTAAAACTGGCCGACTACGTCCGCTGCCCCTGCGTCGGGTAACAGTCTGCGAACCTTATTGCCCCAGCAAGCAAGTTGCTTATCCACCAAGTCGGCATCATCAATGTATCTGCAATTACCTGCACTGCTGGGTAGTCCGCCGTCTTCCTCGCTGATGTAAAAGGTGGCGTCAGTCGTTGCTTTCGTAGGGGTTGCACGAAGTATCTCGATCAGCTCGTTGGCCAGGATGGCAGCTTGGGTACGGTGCATGGAATCGTTGGTGTACTGAATGGCGCGGCCCTGCATGGCTACCATGCCTAGTACGCCGACGGTGATGAGCAGTATGGTGATCAGTACCTCCAATAGGCTAAAGCCATTGGATCGGGATTGCACTTTCTGTCTTTTTGGCATGATTAGCAGCCTCCCAAACTAGTGCCGTCTTCGCTGCGACCCTGCGGATGCAGGGTGGAGCGTCCACTATTGACTACGGATATGACATAGCCTCTCTCTCCAAGGCTGTCACGGCAAAAGGTGGCACGGAAATCGCCAATGGTGGAGGTGCCATTGGGTCGGTAGGCGATGAGCGGGTGGCTTGCGCTAAAGGTGACGTTGGCGGCAGCGAGCGTGGCGCTGCGCAGCGTCTGGGCGCCGGCTAATACATCCACCTTGCCACTTGCAGTATCTATCTGGACGTTTACTGGGCGTCGGCGAATGAGTGCTTCACTGCGGGCATATTGCAGCATGGCGTTCATTTCTTCGGCCTGAGCCTGTACCTGATTGTCGCGTATCAGGCCAACAAAATTAGGTATGGCGATAAAAGCGATAATAGCTAGCAGAACTAGCACTATCATCAATTCCACCAGGGTAAAACCTCTAGCATGTCCGGTACGCATAGCTCACTCCATATTGGCTTATGGGGAACTCTAAGGCAGGTTGTGTGTCGAGTCAGCAGGCTGGGGATGGGAGGCGATATTTCAGGGATGGGTGGTCGGTGTGCGGTTGCAGGTCGAGCCGGAGGTGCAGAATGCACCTCCGGCTATTTTGGTGATCAGGGCCTGCCCTGATCCTCCTGACTGTAATCACACACTCCCTGCGGGAAGATAGCCTGGAGTTCGGCTGTCTGTTCGCTGGTAGGAGTCCAGCTTGCATAGGTACCGTCGCTAATGGCGGAGCTGACAGGTTTTAGCGCACATTTGAAGATGCTACCTTCAATCGGCCCGCCCGCCACCATTCGTGAGGTGGTGTAGGTTGGGAAGCGCTGTGTACAGGCACCAGGGGCGCCCTCGTCAAGAATACCGTTCCAGACGTTGTCACCTGCAGCAATCAGTTCACCGTTGGTTTCAAAGCAGCTGTCTACGGCTGCCGCCGGGCGGTTTTCCGCAATGCTTTGCTCGGGGTTTTCACGAATATTGGTTATCCAGTCGTGGAGTACATCGAGTGCCTGCCAGGTCTGGTCGAAATTGTCCTGAGGGCGCGGGCGTGCCGGGTCGCTGGTGTTGGTAGGTCGTGCATCGGTGAACCAGATGACCTGACTGTCCGAGTGGCCCATTTGATTGAGGATGCGCTGGCGTGCGGAGAAGGATTGGTGGCTGTTGTGCATATCCAGTACCTCTTCCAGATAGTGGCGCCAATCGATTACGGGAATGGTCAACTCGCCATCAAACACCATGCCCGAGCTGTACGCAGCCTGGATCGCTTGCAGGTCGCCCTGGGTGCGTGGGGCGGGGGCAGTACCATCGGGGCTCAGAAGCATGTTACGGCGGCTCCAGGGGTCGAACAGGCTGGGGTTGGCGAGCGCATCTGACGGTTCGCCGAGGAACGGGACGCCCTCCTGAACCATTTCGCTGGGCTGCTTCCAGCCGCCTATCTGGGCGTTGAGCTTGAGAAACTCGGCAGGTGTGATATTGCCGTCGTTGAGAGCCTGCAGGCCGTATTGCACGCCCACATTGTCGAACAGGGTGCGCGGCTGACCATCTTCATCGAGGCCGTAAATGTTGCGCAGATCGTCATAATGGGTCCATTGCACGCTGTTCATGATGCCGGGTGGTTGCATCAGTTCCTGGTTGCGGGCTTGGCCAAACAGTGGGTTCATTACCAGCGGCGTGAGTCCGCGCCAAGCCGGTATGCACTCGGTCATGCCGGGTGCGGTGCTGTAACCGAATAGTGGCTTGAAGGGTGCGAAGGGGTCCGGATAGTCGTCGGTGGCATTCAGCCCTACCAGCCAACTGCGATTTTTGGTTGTGGTCCAGAGGGCGTTGTCCTTGTCTGTGACATCCATATAGTGCTCAAGAAGTTCGCAGTCACCGATATGGATGGTCTGGGTCACCATGTCTGGGTACGAGTACTGCGGCACCCCGCCATCCAGCAGCCCGGGGTGGTTCTGGGCGTAGACATACTGCTGAATGCCGCCGCCGGAGCCGCCGATTGCCACAGTATATTCGGGTTCGCCAAAGCGTTTGACGAAGTGCTCCTTGACCATCAATGCGGTTTCACCGCCCACCTGCAGGTTGTAATGCGAATTGGTCCGGGTACCAGTGGAAAACAGGACTGCGTAGCCCTTGCCGAGCACTTCTGGAACCATGGAGCGGTTGTCCATACGGCCCTGGGTATGCCCAACGGCCACGCCACCAAGGAATTGGAACATTGCTCTCCCATTCCACAGGTTGGTAGCGGCGGTATCGGCTGTGTCTTCGATGTTTGCCAGGGTGGCAAAGCTGTAGATAAAGCGGTTGATGGTTCCCACCTCGCGCCGAACGATAAAGTCCACCACTCGGCCATCGGTCAGGGTGGTGGTTGCCAGGTCGGCTGGTCGGGAACGGTCACTCGGCAGCGGCTTGTAGCTGTTGTCCGTCGAGCGGTAGAAGAACTCTACATAGCTGTCGATCGAGCAGTCCTTGCTCAAACCTATCTGCGTACTGTTTTCATTCAGCACCGGGAAGCCCATTTCCCCATCGGTATCTACCAGCGGCTGCTTACCCAGTTCAGTACTGACGGTACAGACAAAGGGGTACTGTTGTGGCCCGGAAAAAATCGGCCCGGTGATCGGGTGGTTGGTCAGGGTCATGCTGTGTAGGGGGCCGTGCACTTGATGGTGCAGTTCCAACTGGTTCTCTCCCAGCTCCAGCCCCTCGATCAGGATCTCCAGGCTACCGTTGCGGAGAGTCAGGCGGGCCGGCTCTATTTCCTGGTCGTTGAGCCATAGCTCCAACTGGTCCAGCTCAGCCTCCACCAGCTCGCTATCGCCATCTACTGTCAGCAGAATGTCGCCGCCTGATACCTGGTCGGGGGCGCTGGAGAGTGAGCGCAGGGTGAATTCTGGCGCTGGGCTGCCGGGGTTTGAGCTGGAGTTGGAGCTGGAGCCGCCGGAACTGAGACAGCCCGTCAGGGCAAGGGTTAAAAAGCTGGCTGCGAAGGGTGCTGCATAAGACTTTATGCTGAACATACCGGATCCCTCTTTCGGTGTTTTTGTTGTAATAGTGCTGCAAGGTCATGCTACGGCGGGTGGGAGGGGGTAAAACAGGTACAGATTCGTCTAATGCAGTGATACAGAATGGTCGGGCAGAGTTGCCCTAGTGCGATCGCAGGCAATGGGTCATGTTGCCAAGTTCGGCTATGGCCTGACGCAATTTGCTATTCATTGGGGTGCCAGCGTTCAGGCGCAGGTAATTGAAGTGGCGTGGGCCAGCAGAAAACACCGTGCCGGGGAAAACATGAATGCCTCTGGTCAGGGCCTGGTCAAACAGGGCTCTGGAGTCAATCTGGTTAGGCAGGCCAACCCAGAGTACGCAGCCGCCGGATGGATTGTCGATACGGGTCCCGGCCGGGAAGGTGCTTAATACCGCAGCGGCCGTCTCTTTGGTTTGCTTGGCCAACTGCTGGCGCAGGTGTTGGGTGTGCTGGGCATAGAAGCCGCTTTCCATTAGCCGGGCCATCAGCAGCTGCGGTGCGGATGCGGTAGTAATACTGCTGATCTGCTTCAGTTCCCGCAGGCGGTGGTGAAAGCGACCCGGTGCTACCCAGCCCAGACGCATGCCTGGCATAAGCGACTTGGAGAAAGAGTTGCAGTAGATGACCATGCCTGCCTGATCGTAGGCCTTGGCCGGGAGGGAGTCTCCTGAATAAACCGTGTCGCCCCATATATCATTCTCGATCAGCGGCACCGAGTAGCGGGTAGCCAACTCCACCAGTTTTTGCTTTCGCTCCGCTGAGAGGGTAAAGCCCAGTGGATTTTGCGCGTTGCAGGAAACCAGGCAGGCACTGACCTGGCCGCGCTTGAAGGCCTGTTCCAGTGAGTACAGGCACATGCCGTCGCGGTAATGGGTGGGAATCTCAAGTGCCTTGCGCTGCATCACCTCAAGCGCCAGGAGCGCGCCGTAATAGGTGGGCGTCTCCACG
>JBKBSI010000177.1:0-7116 GCA_046291745.1 Pseudomonas sp.
GGTTGGTATTGGCGGTGCCGTAAAAGGTACAGGTACCTGCACCGTGGTAGGACTGGCTCTCCGCTTCCAGCAGTTGCTCACGGCTGGCCTTGCCCTCGGCGTAGCGTTGGCGTACTGCCGCCTTTTCGCTGTTCGGCAGGCCGCTACTCATGGGCCCAGCCGGGACAAAAATCACCGGCAGATGGCCAAAACGCAGGGCGCCCATCAGCAAGCCCGGAACGATCTTGTCGCACACCCCAAGACATAAGGCCGCATCAAACATGTTGTGCGACAGGGCGATGGCCGTACCCATGGCAATCACATCGCGGCTGGCCAGGGACAGCTCCATACCCGGCTCGCCCTGGGTGACGCCGTCGCACATGGCTGGCACACCACCAGCCACCTGTCCGGTCGCACCAAAGGCACGCAGTGCACTGCGTATCTGCTCGGGGAAGCTCTCGTAGGGCTGGTGCGCAGAAAGCATATCGTTGTAGGACGTGACGATAGCGATGTTGACTTCGTCCATCATGCGTAAGCGGTCTTTATCGGTATCGCTGCAAGCCGCCATGCCGTGGGCAAAATTGCCGCAGGACAGCTTGCGGCGCCCACGGGGCAACGCTGCGGCTTCGGCCATCTGCGCAAGATAGGCGCGACGGCTGACTTCACTACGACGCCGCAGACGCTCTGTCACTTCAATCAGAACCGGATGCATGTTCGACTCCTGGATGCAGTACCTGAGTATCAACAACCCGCGAGAGACGGTGTCGCGATACGCATTTATGCACTATTGTATGCCCAAACTCTTTGCACTTAGCCTTTCAGCCATAGGGATGTCCCATGACCCTGCGCCGTACCAAGATTGTCGCCACCCTCGGACCTGCCACCAGTAGCCCAGAACGTATCGCCGCACTGATCGATGCCGGAATGGACGTGGCGCGTATGAACTTCTCCCACGGCAATCCTGATGAACACCGTCAGAGAGCGGCCCTGGTAAGGGAAATCGCCCGGGACAAAGGCCGCCAAGTCGCACTGCTTGGCGACCTGCAAGGCCCGAAGATCCGTATCGCGCGTTTTGCCGATGGTAACATCCGCCTCGAAGAGGGCGACAACTTCCGCCTGTCCACCAGCCATCCACTGGATGAGGGTAATCTGGATGTGGTCGGTATCGACTATCCCGACCTGGTCAAGGATTGCCGCGCTGGCGACGAGCTGCTGCTAGATGATGGCCGGGTGGTACTGCAAGTGCAAAGCGTGGGCAAGGACGAAGTGCGCTGTACGGTAATCGTAGGTGGCCCGCTATCCAACCACAAGGGCATCAACCGGCGTGGCGGCGGCCTGTCTGCTGCGGCGCTGACGGACAAGGATCGCTATGACATTACCCTGGCTGCCGAGCTGCAGATGGAGTATGTCGCGGTATCTTTCCCGCGTGATGCTGCCGATATGCACCTGGCGCGCAAGCTGCTGACCGACTCCGAATCCCAGGCCTGGCTGATCGCCAAGATCGAGCGAGCCGAAGCCGTCGCCGACCAGCAGGCGCTGGATGGCCTGATCGCTGCCAGCGACGGGGTGATGGTGGCCCGTGGTGATCTGGGTGTGGAAATCGGCGATGCCGAATTGGTGGGTATTCAGAAGCTGATCATCAGCCGTGCCCGCAAACAGAACAAGGTGGTGATTACCGCCACGCAAATGATGGAATCGATGATCAGCAGCCCGCTGCCGACCCGTGCCGAAGTCTCCGACGTAGCCAACGCTGCGCTGGATTACACCGATGCGGTGATGCTTTCGGCTGAGACTGCCGCAGGTTCCTACCCGGTAGAGGCGGTCAAGGCTATGGACCGGGTGTGTCTGGGCGCAGAAAAGCACCCGACCAGCCAGCACTCCGGACACCGCATGGGTCAGGCATTCGAGCGCTGCGACGAGAGTGTGGCGCTGGCAGCCATGTACACCGGCAACCACTTCCCCGGCGTGACGGCGATCATCACCCTGACCGAAAGTGGTTACACGCCGCTGATCATGTCGCGTATCCGCTCGCACCTGCCGATCTTCGCGCTCTCACCCAATGCCGAAACTCTCGGCCGGGTGGCGCTGTTCCGTGGTGTTCAGGGCATCCCCTTCAACCCCATCGAAATCACCTCCAGTGACGTCAATCAGGCAGCAGTCAATACGCTGATCGAACGCGGTCACGTCAAGGCTGGGGATTGGGTGATTCTGACCAAGGGCGATGTCTACAACTCGCGCGGCGGCACCAACTCGATGAAGCTACTGCAGGTGGGGGAACGGCTGGTCTAGGGACCAGCCGCAAGCTTCAAGCTTCAAGCCGCAAGCAAAACCCTCATGCTCGAAGCCAGGTTTTAACTTGCCGCTTGTAGCTTGCCGCTTGCCGCTGCGTTCAGATCTCTACAGCCAGACTGTCGGCGATCTTTTTCTGCCAGATGGCCGGGCCGGTGATATGCACTGACTCGCCCTTGGTGTCGACGGCGACGGTTACCGGCATGTCCTTGACCTCGAATTCGTAGATCGCCTCCATACCCATTTCCGGGAAGGCCAACACTTCGGCTTTCTTGATCGCCTGTGCCACCAGGTATGCTGCGCCACCCACTGCCATCAGGTATACCGCTTTGTAATCCTTGATCGCTTCGATCGCAATCGGACCACGCTCGGACTTACCGATCATGCCCAGCAGGCCGGTCTGGTCGAGAATCTGACGGGTAAACTTGTCCATACGTGTGGCTGTAGTCGGACCAGCAGGCCCCACTACTTCGTCACGAACCGGATCAACCGGACCAACGTAATAGATAAAGCGGCCTTTCAGGTCCACCGGCAGTTGCTCGCCGTTGTTCAGCATCTCGACCATGCGCTTGTGCGCGGCATCACGGCCGGTAAGCATCTTGCCCGACAGCAATACGGTTTCACCGGTCTTCCACTCCAGCACATCGGCTGGCGTCAGGGTATCCAGGTTAACCCGGCGCACACCGGTGCCGACTTCCCAGGTAATGTCCGGATAGGCGTCCATCGGTGGCGGCGTGAGAATCGCCGGGCCAGTGCCATCCAGGGTGAAGTGCGCGTGACGGGTCGCCGCGCAATTCGGGATCATGCACACCGGCAGGCTGGCGGCGTGGGTCGGGTAATCCTTGATCTTGATATCCAGCACCGTGGTCAGACCGCCCAGACCCTGGGCGCCAATACCCAAGGCATTGACCTTGTCCATGATTTCCAGACGCAGCTCTTCAACCCGGTTCTGCGGGCCGCGCTTGCGCAGCTCGTGGATATCAATGGAATCCATTAGCGATTCCTTGGCCAGCACTGCAGCCTTCTCGGCGGTGCCACCAATACCGATACCGAGCATGCCCGGCGGACACCAGCCTGCACCCATGGTCGGTACGGTTTTCACTACCCAGTCGACGATAGAGTCAGAGGGGTTGAGCATGACCATTTTCGATTTGTTCTCGGAGCCGCCACCCTTGGCCGCGACATGGAACTCGACGGTATCGCCGGGGACCATCTGATAGTGAATAACGGCCGGGGTATTGTCTTTGGTGTTGGTACGCTTGCCCGCCGGATCGGCCAGAATCGAGGCACGCAGCACGTTCTCCGGCAGATTATAGGCGCGGCGAACGCCTTCGTTGATCATGTCGTCCAGGCCCATGGTCGCGTCATCCCAACGCACGTTCATACCAACCTTTACGAATACGGTAACGATGCCTGTATCCTGACAGATCGGCCGGTGGCCGGTGGCGCACATGCGCGAGTTGATCAGAATCTGCGCCATGGCATCACGCGCGGCGGGAGACTCTTCGCGCAGGTAGGCCTCGTGTACGGCCTGAATGAAGTCCACGGGATGGTAGTAGGAGATATATTGCAGCGCGTCAGCCACGCTCTGGATCAGGTCGTCTTGTTTGATTGCAGCCATGGTCGGACGGGCTCCTCTTCGGGGGGCGATTGGCTCAGCGCTGCACAGCGGGTGCAGCGCGACCGGATTCACGGACTATTGGGGCGGCAAGGCCATCTCACCTTGCCTTGAATATCAGGGTGCATGATTATACCCGAGCTTTAGCTTTTTGACCGCAATTAGCACTATGCAAAGGCTGCTAGCAGGACTAGATTGGCATCAATGTGCCATCATTCTAAAACAAGAGGCGCCGCTTGACCGCAACGGAGAGCAATACAGCCAGATTCCAGGCCATTCGGCTACAGCGCTTTTACCTCGCGCAGCTGAACTATCTGATCACCTACGTGGTGATCGGCGCTGCCTGGTTGGCTGGCCAGTACGACGCCAGCGCGCAACTGGCCATCAGTCACGTGGTGCTGGGCGTGTGTCTTCAACTGATCATTTTTAGCATGCTCAAGAGCGGTCTTAATCTGCGCTTCCAGGACCCGAGCCTGACCAGTCTGCAGATTGTCATTGCGATGTTTCTGGTCACCTATCTGCTGGCGTTCTCCGGCGACTTCCGTGGCAGTTTGATCATGATCTACCCGATCATACTGCTGTTCGGTGTATTTCAACTCTCACGCCATGCCTTCTTTGCCCATGCCGTGCTGGCTCTTCTTCTGTACGGTGGCCTGGGCATATTCAACAACCTCTACCGCGACATGTCACAGCCGGTATCCGTGCACATACTCGAGTGGTTTGTGCTGGCCTGCTTCATGGGCTGGTTGAGCTTTTTCTGC
This sequence comes from Pseudomonas sp., assembly GCA_046291745.1. Lineage (GTDB taxonomy): Bacteria > Pseudomonadota > Gammaproteobacteria > Pseudomonadales > Pseudomonadaceae > Halopseudomonas. Next base: position 4,648 of record JBKBSI010000177.1, read on the forward strand.
ACCTATATTCGTGAACTGCGCGAACGCCTGCAACGCCGCCACAACACCCTGCAACTGCACCAGGAAACCCTCAAGGGCATGATGGGGCAATTGCAGAGCCTGGCAGATACCGACAGCCTGACCGGGCTGATGAACCGGCGTTCTTTCCTGCAAGAAGCCGAACGCCGCATCACCCTGCTCGGGCCCAGGCAGAAACTCGGTATTGCCCTGATAGACCTGGACAAGTTCAAGACTATCAACGACCTCTATGGCCACGCAGTCGGCGATGAGGTGTTGCAGGGGTTTGCGCTGTTGGCCCGCAGCAATCTGCGCGACGAGGATATGGTCGCGCGTTTTGGCGGCGAGGAGTTCATCCTGCTGCTCAACAATTCCGACCTGGCTGCATTGCACCAGTGCATAGAACGTATTCGTATCAGCTTTTCCGAGCTGCAGTTCAAAGGCATGCCCGAGGGTGAATACTGCACCCTCTCGGCCGGTCTCACACTGATAGCCGCCGAGCAAAGTCTGGAAAAACACATCAATCTTGCCGATCAGGCCCTCTACCGCGCCAAGGACAGCGGCCGCAATCGCTGCGAGGCGCACGAGGCAGCCTATGCCTGAGCTGTTCCTAGGCAAACAGCAACTGCACGCCGAGCAAGACGAGAACCTGCTCGATTGCCTGCTCCGCCAGGGCCAACGCATTCCCTGGTCGTGCCGTGCGGGACAGTGCCAAAGCTGCCTGATTCAGGCCCGGCCGGGTGAGGCGCCTGAGTCGGCCACGCGCCAGTTGCAACCAGAGCAACAGCAGCAGGGCTGGCTGCTTGCCTGCCAATGCGCTGTGCAGGGCGATATGCACCTGCATCTGCACGATCCGGCACGTGACGGCCTACCAGCACAGATCACCCGCATGGACTTTGTGGAGGACATACTGATTCTGCGCCTGCAGCCCACAAAGGCGCTGCGCTTCAAGCCAGGGCAACACCTGTTGCTATGGCTGGATGGCGGGCTGGGACGTCCCTACTCGATTGCCAGCCAGCCCGCCGAGCAGGACATCAGTTTTCACCTGCGACTACACCCGCAAGGCGCCTTCAGTCAGCGCATACGCGAATGCCGCGTTGGCGACACCCTACACCTGGGCGCCCCCAGCGGACACCTGCATTACGATCCACTCTGGCATGACACGCCCCTGCTGCTGCTTGCCAGCGGTACCGGACTGGCGCCACTGCAAGCCATCGCTCGGGAAGCGCTCGAGTCCGGGCACAATGCGCCCATTGCGCTGTGGCATTGGTCCCGAACCGGCCAAGCCTGTTACCTGGAGCAGCCACTGCAAGAGCTGGCAGCGCAACATCCGCTGCTGCAACTGAATCTATTGCAAGGCAACGACCCGGCGCCCGATTTGAAGGCACTGCGACTTGCCTCGCGCAAGACCATGGCGCTACTCTGCGGGCACCCGGCGTTTGTCGAGCAGTTGCGCAAGCCCTTGTTCATGGCTGGCCTTTCTGGCCGCCAGATTCTCGACGAAGCCTTTATCAGCCGCCCACATTAGGCAGCAAGTACCTTTCCAGGAGCCCCACGTGAGCCAACATCTGTTGATTGATCGCAGTGATCAAGTATTAACCTTGACCATGCACCGCCCGGACAAGAAGAACGCCCTTACCCGCGACATGTACAGCAGCATGGCCAAAGCGATTGAAGAGGCCCAGCAGGATGATGGCCTGCGTGCAGTAATCATTCAGGGTAGCGATAGCTGCTTCACCAGCGGCAATGACGTGGCAGACTTTATCAATGTGCCGCCTGCCGGTCCGGATAGCCCGGTGTACGATTTTCTCAAGGCCATCTGCCACGCACAAAAGCCGCTGATCGCCGCAGTCAATGGTCCGGCAGTCGGCGTGGGCACTACCCTGCTGCTGCACTGCGATCTGGTTTACGTGGCTGAAGATGCCAAGCTGAAAATGCCCTTCGTGAACCTGGGCTTGTGCCCGGAAGCTGGCTCGAGCTTCTTGCTACCTCGTCTGCTGGGCCATTTGCGCGCCGCTGAACTCCTGTTACTCGGCGAGCTGATCAGCGGCCAGCGCGCTGCCGAAATCGGCCTGGCCAACTATGCACTGCCCACTGGGCAAGCTGTTCTCGACGCGGCCCGTGCTGCGGCACTGCGCATTACCGAGCTGCCACCCAGCTCTGTACGCCTAAGCAAGCAGTTGATCAAGCAAGGTGTGACCCAGGTGGCCGATGAGGTGATGGAGCGTGAGGGCGAGCACTTCGCGGCCTTGCTCAAGGGTGCGGAGGCCCGGGAGGCGCTGACTGCTTTTATGGAGAAGCGTAAGCCTGTTTTTCAGTGATGGGGCCTGCGTTTTCGGCCTCTACTTCCTGAGCGACATGGGGACGGCGCGTGGCTGGATTGGCGGGGTGCTGAATCACTGGGTGCTGAATCGGCGGGGTGCTGAATCGGTGGGGAATGGCGCAGTCGGGTGGGGCGCTACTGGACACGCC
>JBKBSI010000178.1:0-7087 GCA_046291745.1 Pseudomonas sp.
ATGCGTGGCCAGCGGCTCGACCCACAAGGGGTCGATCTTGGCAGCCAGGCGACCATAGAGTCTGCGGGTTTCGGTCAGTTCGGCAACCATCACCCAGTTCGGGCGCTTCTTCGCCAGCGCCGACGAGGGATGCAGCATAAAGCGCCGCTGCCGCGCGCCGAGGTAATCACCCTCTTCGGTCTTGTTGCCCAGTTGGCTAAGCAAACCTGACAGCAGGGCCTTGTGTACCGCCTCTTCACCCGCCGCCTGGCTGTTGCGCTGCAGCCCCAGGTCCTTGCAGGTGAGAACCAGTTGCCTGTGCGTCTCGCGCCATTCGCGCAGGCGCAGGAAATTCAGAAAGTTGCGCCGACACCAACTTCGCAATTGACCCTGGGTCAGCGCCTGTCGCTGCTCCTCATAACCACGCCAGAGATTCAGAAAGGCAGCAAAGTCAGAGCTTTCGTCCTTCCACTGCATATGCGCCTGATCGGCAGCCTGCTGGCGTTCCAGCGGTCGCTCGCGCGGGTCCTGCACCGCCAGACCGCTGGCAATGATCAGGACTTCCTCAAGGCTGTCGGTACGGCTGGCTTCGAGCAGCATGCGACCGATGCGCGGGTCCACCGGCAGGCGCGCCAACTGGCGTCCGGTTTCGGTGATCACGCCATCGCGATCAACCGCGCCCAGTTCCTGCAATAGGGTAAAGCCGTCGCTGATGGCGCGACCATCCGGCGGCTCGATAAAGGGAAAGTCCTCGATCCGCCCCAGGCGCAGATGCAGCATCTGCAATATGACTGCTGCGAGGTTGGTGCGCAGAATTTCCGGATCGGTAAACTCCGGGCGCAGATTGAAATCGTCTTCGGCGTACAAACGCACGCAGATCCCAGGAGCTACCCGGCCACAGCGACCCTTGCGCTGGTTGGCGCTGGCCTGGGAAATGGCTTCGACCGGCAGGCGCTGCACCTTGGAGCGCGGGCTGTAACGGCTGATGCGCGCCTCACCCGGATCGATCACGTAGACAATGCCCGGTACAGTCAGCGAGGTCTCGGCCACGTTGGTGGCCAGTACCACGCGACGCCCGGCGTGGGAGGCAAAAATCTTCTGTTGCTCGGAGACCGATAGCCGCGCGTACAGCGGCAGTATCTCGGTATGCCGCAGGTTGGCCTTGCGCAAATATTCTGCGGTGTCGCGAATTTCCCGCTCGCCAGGGAGAAAAATCAGCGCATCTCCCGGACCCTTGCCCTGGGCCCGCTCGTACTGCTCCAGCTCCTGCAGGGCGACGAGTATGCCCTGATCGATGCTCAGGTCCTCTTCGACCTGATTGCCCTCTTCGTCCATCTCGGCACTCAGCGGGCGATACCAGACGTCTACCGGATAGGTACGACCGGAGACCTCGATCACCGGTGCGTTATCGAAGTGTTCGGAAAAGCGCTGAAGGTCGATGGTCGCCGAGGTGATGATCACCTTGAGGTCGGGACGCTGCGGCAGAATGGTTTTCAGGTAACCGAGCAGAAAGTCGATATTAAGACTGCGCTCGTGGGCCTCATCGATTATCAGCGTGTCGTAGCGCTGCAACAGCCGGTCGTTCTGGGTTTCTGCCAGCAGGATACCATCGGTCATGAGCTTGATCAGGGTGCTGTCCTTGCTCTGATCGGTAAAGCGCACCTGAAAACCCACCAGTTCACCCAGCGGTGTACCAATCTCGTCCGCCACCCGGCTGGCAACGCTGCGCGCTGCCAGGCGCCGGGGCTGGGTATGCCCGATCAAACCATGGCTGCCGCGCCCAAGCTCCAGGCAGATCTTGGGAATCTGTGTGGTTTTGCCCGAGCCGGTCTCACCGGCAATCACCACTACCTGATGCGCAGCAATGGCTGTCCTGATCTGCTCACGACGCTCGGCAATCGGCAACTGGTCGTCATAGCGCATAGGCGGAATGCTGCTGCGTCGCGCCTCGACACGCGCGCATGAACGGCTAAAGCGTTCCAGCCATTGCGCTTGGCGCTGCGCATCGGGCTGCTTGCCCAATTTGGCAAGCTGGCTTTGCAGGCGCGGGCGGTCTGCGGCCATGGCCTGATCCAGGTTGGCAGCGAGGGTGTGGAGATCAGTCATCAATTACCGGCTCTGGCGAAAACAAAAAACCCGCCAGAGCATGGCGCTGGCGGGCTGGTATTGTCGCAGATTTGACCTGCGCTTTGCTGCTAGTTTACTGGTTGGCGACCTTTTTCAGTTCCTCGTCACGCAGTTCGCGACGCAGGATCTTGCCGACGTTGGTAGTCGGCAGTGCCTCACGGAACTCGACAAACTTGGGCACCTTGTAGGCAGTCAGGTTGTCGCGCATCTGCGCCTTGACCTGCTCGGCGCTCAACTCGGCACCGGGGGTCTTGACCAGGAACACCTTGATCGCTTCACCGGACTTCTCGTCCGGCACACCAATAGCGGCGCACTGGGCCACGCCCGGGATGGCAGCCATGACATCTTCCAGCTCGTTGGGGTAAACGTTGAAGCCGGAGACCAGGATCATGTCTTTCTTGCGATCGACGATTTTGAGAAAGCCGTTTTCCTGAATAATGGCAATATCGCCGGTCTTCAACCAGCCTTCGGCGTCGAGCATTTCGTCGGTGGCTTCCTGACGCTGCCAGTACCCCTTCATGACCTGCGGACCCTTGACGCACAGCTCGCCACGCTCACCAAAGGGTACTTCGTTGCCGTCGTCATCAATGATCTTGCACAGGGTGCTGGGAACCGGAATGCCGATAGTACCCAACTGGATATTCTCCATCGGGTTGACCGTCGCCAGCGGGCTGGTCTCGGTCATGCCATAACCTTCGGTAATCTTGCAGCCGGTAACCTGCTCCCAACGCTCTGCAGTTGCCTGTTGCAGAGCCATACCGCCAGACAGGGTGACCTTGAAGCTGCTGAAATCCAGACCACGGAAGGTCTCGTCATTGCACAGGGCAACGAACAGCGTGTTCAGACCGACAAAGCCGGTAAAACGCACCTTGGACAACTCCTTGACGAAGGCCGGAATGTCCCGCGGATTGGTGATCAGGATATTGTGATTACCGCTGATCATCATGGCCATGCAATGGAAGGTAAAGGCATAGATGTGGTACAGCGGCAGAGGACAGATAATGACTTCTTCGCCGTCCTTGATGCTGCTACCCATCATTGCCTTGGCCTGCAGCATGTTGGCAACCAGGTTACGGTGCGTGAGCATCGCGCCCTTGGCTACGCCGGTGGTGCCGCCGGTGTATTGCAGTACGGCAATATCTTCGGCCTGGGGAGAGGCTTCGCGCAGCGCCGGTCCCTTGCCTTTGGCCAGCGCGTCATTGAAGCGTACAGCGCCCGGAATCGAATAGGCCGGCACCATCTTTTTCACGTGCTTGACCACAGTATTGACCAGCAGCCGCTTGAGCGGCGGCAGCATGTCACCGACTTCAGTAATGATGACCTGCTTGACGCCGGTCTTGGGCACCACTTTTTCTGCCAGGTGGGCCATGTTAGCCAGGCAGATCAGCATCTTGGCGCCCGAATCATTGAATTGGTGTTCCATTTCCCGCGTGGTATAGAGCGGGTTGGTGTTGACCACCACGAAGCCAGCGCGCATCGCGCCAAATACCGCTACCGGGTACTGCAACACGTTAGGCATTTGAATGGCGATACGGTCACCCGGCTCAAGACCACCATGCTTTTGCAGGTAGGCAGCAAACTGACCTGACAGGGTATAAAGTTCACCGTAGGTAATGGTCTTGCCGAGGTTACTGAAGGCAGGCTTGTCGGCGAAGCGTTCACAGGATTCTTTCAGCACAGCGAGGATATTGGGGTATTGATCCGGATTGATCTCGGAGGGGATGCCCGCCGGATACTTGTCTTTCCAGAAATGCTCAAGCATGGATGCCTGCTCCTGAACGTGTTCGACTGTGGTCAATCGATTCTGTCTTGTGGGTAATTTACAGCGTAGCGCCTTTCGACCGACGCATGAACAAATAGCGACTTTTAGTCGAAAAGTGATCGAAGACTAGCAGTTTTTATCAGATCGGACCAGCCGAGAGGCTCAGTCTGGAGGGGAAAAACCCAGGCTGCCACGGGACATTGCGTCCCGTGGCGTATTTCATTACCTAGTTGTCGCGCAGCTCGCGGCGCAGAATCTTGCCTACTGGAGTCATGGGCAACGAATCACGCACTTCGTAGTGCTTGGGCACCTTGTAGCCAGTGAAATTGGCCCGGCAATAGGCCTTCAGCTCATCGATGGTCAGGTCATCGACGCTGGGCACCACGAACAACTTGACCGCTTCGCCGGACTTCTCATCCGGTACACCGATAGCTGCAGCGTTGGCCACCTTGGGGTGGGCAGCAACCACATCTTCGATCTCGTTCGGATAAACGTTGAAGCCGGAAACGATGATCAGGTCCTTGATGCGGTCAACGATGGAAACGAAACCATCTTCATCGATCACTGCCACGTCACCGGTTTTCAGCCAGCCCTCGGCATCAAGCATTTCTGCCGTGGCATCGTCACGCTGCCAGTAACCCTTCATGACCTGCGGGCCTTTGACGCAAAGCTCGCCGCGCTCACCGATCGGCAGCTCGTTGCCCTCTTCATCAATCACCTTGATCGCCGTGCCAGGCACTGGCAGGCCTACGCTACCCAAACGGGCCAGGCCGTCACCAGGACTGGAACAGACCACCGGTGAACACTCGGTGAGACCATAGCCTTCACCAATGCGGCTGTTGGTCTTGCTCTCCCAACGCTCGGCAGTCGCCTTGACCAGCGCGGTGCCGCCAGAGGTAGTGCCTTTGAGATGGGAAAAGTCGATATCGGTAAACTCCGGATGCTCCATCAGGGCAACGAACAGGGTGTTGAGACCCATCATGGAAGCGAACTTCCACTTTTTCAGTTCCTTGATAAAGGCTGGAATATCGCGCGGGTTGGTGATCAGGACGTTGTGGTAACCCGCCAGCATCATGCACATGCAGTTCGCGGTGAAAGCGAAGATATGATATAGCGGCAGCGGGCAGATAATGATCTCGCTCTCGTCGCTCATGATCTTCTTGCCGTCCTGGTCCTGCTGCTGCAGGTTGGCGTATACCTGCAGCATGTTGGCTACCAGGTTGCCGTGGGTCAGCATTGCACCCTTGGAAGGCCCAGTGGTGCCGCCGGTGTACTGCAGCACAGCCACGTCGTCCAGGGTCTTGGTCACAGGAGTCGGTGCATTGCCTTTACTGGCCTTGAGTGCCGCCTTGAAAGACACGGCCTGGGGCAGATTGAAGCTCGGCACCATCTTCTTCACGCGCTTGACCACGGTATTGACGATGAAGCCTTTGACCGGCGACAGCATGTCACCCATACGTGCTTCGAACAGGTACTTGAGGTCGGTATCGGGGAGCACTTCCTCAACCAGATGGCCGAACAGGTTCATGTAGATCAGCGCTCGGGCGCCGGAGTCCTTGAACTGATGACGCATTTCACGGGCGGTGTACAGCGGGTTGGTGTTGACGACTATGAGTCCCGCACGCATCGCACCGAAAACGGCTACCGGGAACTGCAGTACGTTAGGCATCTGGATGGCAATACGATCGCCAGGTTTGAGATCTGTCTGGGTCTGCAGATAGTGGGCAAAATTGCCGGAAAGCGTCTCCAACTCACCATAGGTCATGGTGGTATCCATGTTGGTAAAAGCTGGGCGATCCGCGTACTTCTTGCAGGAACGTTCAAATACATCAATGATGGAACTGTATTGCGACAGATCGATATCATTGGCTACCCCGGCAGGGCGTTTGTCACTCCAGAACGCTGCATCCATTATTGTTGTCCTCTTTCCCCGATTGTAATGTTCATTGCCGTGCGCTGATCTTGCACTTCAATGATGTTGTTCCTGCGAACAAGCTGGCTTGTCGTTGGGTTCACGTCTTTGCGTAATCGCTAAAATTACCAGCAATATGTACAAACACAAAACGCTGTTCTGTTTCATTTGGTATGCGGGGTGAAAGAATAACAACAATGACCTACTCAAACTGCTGGCTAAACATGCCAGATGGACAATCCCTGCTACTGCACAGCTGGCTCCCAGCACTGCAACCCGTGCGCGCCTGGATTGCCATAAGCCACGGCATGGCCGAGCACGGCGGGCGTTACGCGCGCCTGGCTGAAGCCTTGAACCAACAAGGCTACGCAGTCGCTGCACTGGACCAGCGCGGCCACGGCCGCAGTGCAGAGTGCGGCAAACGTGGTCACTTTGCTGATCAGGATGGCTGGCATAAAGCGACCGGCGATATTGCCCTGATGCTGGCGCACTGCCGTGAGCAGTTGCCTGATCTGCCCCTCTTTCTGCTTGGCCACAGCATGGGCTCCTATCTGGTACAGGGTTATCTGATAAACCACCCTGCAACACCCGATCTGGCCGGGGTTATCCTCAGCGGCAGTACAGCTCACCCGCCCATGCTGAGCAGGTTCGGCTTGCTTGCCGCAAGACTTGAGGGCCGACTGCGCGGCGAGTCGGTACTGGCTACCAGCATGCAGCGCCTGAGCTTTGGCCAGTTCAACCAGGCATTTCAACCTAACCGCACGGATTTTGACTGGCTCAGCCGAGACCCTATGGAAGTCGACGCCTATATACAGGACCCGCTATGCGGTTTTGCCGTTACCGCTAGGCTATGGCAAGACCTGTTCGGAGGACTGCTGGATATTGCCCGGCGCAACCGGTTGGCGGCTATCCAACGCGATCTGCCTTTATTCATTGTTGGTGGAGGCGCAGACCCGGTCAGCGCGGGGAAAGGTTTGCTGCGCTTGCGGCAACGGCTGGTAGATGCCGGGCTGACAGCAGTCAGTCTGCGTCTGTATGATGACGCGCGCCATGAGCTGTTCAACGAAATCAACCGCGACGAAGTAGTCAGTGACCTGCTCGAGTGGTTGGCAACCCATCAGCCAAAGACAACGGAAGCAACCCATGTCCCAACTTGAAAACCGCACCTATGACGAGCTCAATATCGGCGACCAGGCCTCGATTAGCCACACCGTCAGCGAACGTGATCTGATTCTGTTTGCCACCGTTTCCGGTGACGTCAACCCGGTGCACCTGGATGAGGCCTTTGCCGCTACCACCCCATTCAA
>JBKBSI010000179.1:0-7034 GCA_046291745.1 Pseudomonas sp.
ACAGTGTGAAGTACAGCGGGGTGCTGGGGATCAATATTGGCAAGAATGCAGTGACGCCAGTAGAGCGTGCGGTGGACGACTATCTGTTCTGTATGCGTCAGGTCTACAGCCGTGCCAGCTACATTACCGTGAATCTGTCCTCACCCAATACGCCCGGTCTGCGCACCCTGCAATATGGCGAGACGCTCAAGCAGTTGCTCGGACAGATCAAGGTCTGCCAGGGGCAGCTGAATAGCGAGTACGGTCATTATGTTCCTGTAGCCATCAAGATTGCCCCGGACATGTTGCCCGAGGATCTGGCGCTGGTGGCCGGTACGCTGCTGGATGAAGGCATGGATGCGGTGATCGCTACCAACACCACGCTGGAGCGCACAGCGGTAGTCGGGCTGGAGCATGCCGACGAGGCTGGCGGGCTGTCTGGCGGGCCTCTGACTGATGTTTCCACCGAGGTGATCCGGGTGTTGGCGAGCGAAATCAAGGGTCGCATGCCGATCATCGGCGTCGGCGGCATCATGCAGGGTGCCGATGCGGTGAGTAAGCTGGAAGCAGGTGCCAGTCTGGTTCAGTTGTACAGCGGCTTTATCTATCGTGGGCCAGAATTGGTCAGGGAATGTGTGGATGCGGTATCCGCCTATCGCTCGGCACAGGTTCAGGCTTGAGCAAGGCGTAATGTGCAGAGTTTAGGAAGTTAGTGAGTGGCCCCCGCGCTGCGGGGGCCTGGGCCCTTAAGGCCCGACGCTTTAGGGAAGCGTCATGGGAGAACTGCTGAAAGCTGGGAGGTTTTTAACCTACCGCATGCATCTCGTTGAGGCGATGCACGCCAGATATGCCGGTAAAGCCGGCCCAGTGATCTGCCCGACCCTCACGCCACCCGTTTATCCAGTTCTGTCGGGCGGTGGGACTGTTGAAGGGGCAGGAGTCCTGTGACTTGCCATGAACACCATGTTGATAACCGCGTAGAAATGCTCGTTCCATCGGATCACGCTTGAGTCTTCTCATAAAGTAGAGCCCTCATATGCTAGAACAAACCCGGACCGCAGTCCGCGATACCGGGGGTTGATAGCCTGGCAATGTACCTGGCTATCGCGGCGCATGACCTGTTTGGTCAAGTGCCGAATGGCGTTACCGCAATTCACGGCATACCCTGTTGTACCCTATGGGCGGCAGGTGCCGAAAGACCGATTTGGCATACTCGGAAGGGTCTTTAGCCGGGTAGGCAATAAATAGCTTCACCACTCAGTCACAGTTCTCTGGAAATCAATTAGATGCGCGAAACTCATGAATTTTTTGTCACTTGTCCCAAGGGCATCGAAGGCCTGTTACTGGACGAATTGACCGGACTGGGTGCCGAGTCTGCCCGGGAAACCCTGGCCGGAGTGAGTGTGCGTGGTGACTTGAGCCTGGGCTACCGTATCTGTTTGTGGTCGCGACTGGCTAACCGAGTGCTGCTGGTGCTTGAGCGCTTTGCGGTCGGCGATGCCGAAGAGTTGTATGCCGGAGTGGCGCGGATTGACTGGACCGAGCACCTGCGTGCGGATGGCAGCCTCAGCGTGGATTTCAGTGGTGTATTGCCGGGCGTGGACAATACCCATTTCGGTGCTCTCAAGGTCAAGGATGCGGTAGTTGATGGCCTGCGTCAGGCCGACGGCACGCGTCCCAGCGTTGATCGTGCGACTCCGGATTTGCGCATCAACGTGCATTGCCGCAGTGGTGAGGCGCAACTGGCGATTGATATGTCCGGGCAGAGCCTGCATCAGCGTGGCTATCGATTGCAGCAGGGTGCCGCGCCGCTGAAGGAGAACCTGGCGGCGGCAATCCTGTTGCGCGCGGGCTGGCCAGCCATGGTCAAGCAGCAACAGGCATTGGCCGATCCCATGTGCGGTTCCGGTACCTTTCTGGTTGAAGCGGCGATGATGGCCACCGATATGGCGCCCAACCTGCAGCGCGAGCACTGGGGCTTCAGTAACTGGCTCAAGCATCGTCCTGTGCTCTGGGAGCCGTTGCTGGCCGATGCCCGGGCACGCGCTGCGCGCGGCCTAGCCGCCGATCCGCTGTGGATTCGTGGTTATGAAGCCGACCCGCGTCTGTTGCAGCCACTGCGCAACAATATCCAGCGTGCCGGGCTGGGTAATTGGGTCAAGGTCTACCAGGGCGAGCTGGCGACCTTTGCGCCGCACCCTGATCGTGGTCAGCCGGGTCTGATCGTTTGCAACCCGCCCTATGGTGAGCGCCTGGGTGATAGCGCCAGCTTGGTCTATCTGTACCAGAAACTCGGTGAGGTATTACGCGAACAATGCCAGGGTTGGCAGGCGGCAATCTTTACCGGGGCCCCGGAACTGGGCAAGCGCATGGGTATTCGCAGTCACAAGCAGTACGCGCTGTTCAATGGCGCCTTGCCGTGCAAGCTGCTGCTTATGGACCTGCAGCCCGAGCGCTATGTGACCGGCGTCAACGCCCCGCGCAATAGCGGCGAGCAGGCTGCGCCCTCCGTGCAGTCGACCCCGGCTGCAACGGCGGTAACGTCTGTTGCTGTTGCGCCTGAAGCGCAGCAGGCGCGTCTCAGCGAGTCGGCGCAAATGTTCGCCAACCGGCTGCGCAAGAATCTCAAGAATCTGGGCAAGTGGGCCCGCCAGCAGGGTATCAGCTGTTATCGCGTCTACGATGCCGACATGCCGGAATTCGCCGTGGCTATCGATCTGTATGACGACTGGGCGCACGTGCAGGAGTATCAGGCGCCCGAGAGCATCAGTGAGGACAAGGCCCGGGCGCGTCTGCAGGATGTGCTGGTGGCTTTGCCTGGGGTGCTGGGTATTCCAGAGAATCACGTGGTGTTGAAACAGCGGCTGCGTCAAAGCGGCAGTAGCCAGTACCAGCGGATGGATCGCAAGGGCGAGTTTTTGACCATTCGCGAGGGTCAGGTCAAGTTGCTGGTTAATCTGCGCGACTATCTGGACACCGGGGTGTTTCTCGACCACCGACCACTGCGCCTGCGCCTGGCGGCAGAAGCTCGCGGCAAGCGCTTTCTCAACCTGTTTTGCTATACCGCCAGTGCCACTGTGCACGCAGCCGTTGGCGGCGCGCGCACTACTACCAGTGTCGACCTGTCAAAAACCTATCTGGACTGGGCTCGGCGCAACCTCTCGCTGAACGGTCTTTCCGATCTGCATAAACTGGTACAGGCTGATGTCATGCAGTGGCTGGAGGAAGATCAGGGTGAGTACGAGCTGATCTTTATTGACCCGCCGACCTTTTCCAACTCCAAAAGACTGGATGATGTGTTTGATGTGCAGCGTGACCATGTACGCCTGATCGAGTTGGCCATGGCGCGTCTGACTGGTAACGGAGTGATTTACTTCTCCAACAACTTCAGACGCTTCCGGCTGGATGCGGAGTTGCAGGAGCGTTATCAAGTCAAGGATATCTCGGCGCAGACGCTGGACAAGGATTTTCAGCGTAATCAGCGCATTCATCGTACCTGGCAGATCAGCCGTAACTGAACCTCCGCCGTGCGGCGGAGGTTTTAACCGTTATCAGTTGCTAGTGGCGACACTAGATGGGTTGCGCCGGTAAACATCGGTCAGGACCCGGTCCAGGGCTTCACGACTGGCGCCGGAGCCAGCATGGTTGACGATGGCTGTGACTGCCCAACTCTTGCCGCTGGCATCGCGGGTGATACCAGAAATGGCGCGCACATTGCGCAGCGTGCCGGTCTTGATATGAGCCTGGCCAACTAGCGGCGTATTGTGCAGGCGCCGACGCATGGTGCCGTCCATTGCCGCCAACGGCATGGACGCGATGAATTCGGCAGCGTAGGGGCTGTTCCAGGCCTGCTCCAGCATCAGCGACATATCCCGAGCCGTCATGCGTTCTATGCGTGATAGCCCAGAGCCGTTTTCCAGTACCAGGCCCTTTGGTTGCAACCCCTTGTTCTCCAGCCACAGATTGATACTGCGCACCGCTGCGCGGTAGTCATCTGCATCGACGCTGCTGCGCTGTTCACGGCCAATGGTCAGAAACAGCTGGCGGGCCATGGTGTTGTTGCTGAACTTGTTGATGTCGCGAACCACCGAGACCAGATCCGGCGAATCACTGAAGGCCAGTTGGCGAGCTCCGCCGGGCATGCGTCCAACCCGTGTGCTGCCATTGATCCGCCCACCCATCTCAGTCCACAGGCTGCGCAGGGTGCCACCTGTGTAGGTGCTCGCATCCAGTGCCGACATGTAGCGCTGCACCGAGCAGCCCTCATGCAGCGCGCCAGTCAGGGTGATCTGGGCCTGATAGCCCTGATCCTGAATCGAATAGGTGACGTTAGGCCATGGGCAGGAGCTGACCGGCGGCAGCAGCTTCAGCTGGTTGTCGATACGCACTTCATTCAGGTTGGGTTCCATGTGAATGCGTACGCCACCGGCCTCGCCATAGCTACTTACGGCCAGCAGCTTGAGGTTGGTCAGCAGTGGGTCGGGTTCCACCAGGAAAGGCCTGCTCGGATCGTTGCCGTCATCCGGAAAGGGTTGGGCGTCCAGCGGCATGCGCAGATCTGCAGGCACCAGAATCAGGTCGCCTGCGACCTCACGCACGCCTGCCGCGCGCAGTTCACGCATCAATACCCAGAGACGCTCCAGCGTCATCTTCGGATCGCCGCCGCTACGGTAGACAAGATCACCCTGGAGTACGCCGCCGACTATCGGGCCGGTGCCATACAGCTCGGTACGCCACTGATAATTGGGGCCAAGCAGCTCCAGCGCGGCATAAGTGGTAACCAGCTTCATGGTCGAGGCCGGATTGACTACCTGGTCGGCGTTGACAAACTGGGCCACACCCTGGCCCTCCAGCGGAATGATCGCCAGCGACATGGCATTCGCCGGAATGCGTGCGTTGTCCAGGGAGCTTTGTACCTGACTGGGCAGGCTGGTCAGACTGCTGGCCAGGGCCAGATTGCCTACCAGTAGCAGGGCAGTGGCGGAAAGCAGGGGGCGGATACTATGACGCAGGGAAAAAAGCATGATTTATTCGTACCTCAGGGTGACGGCGAGCGTTGTTGTAAGGGACTCCTGTGCGCCCACGATGTCCTATCTGCCCCATCATTGCGCAATTGTCGCGTCGCGCCAAGGGGTTAGCGGGATTTAGTTGCTTGTGGCCCGGTCATGACGACGGCGCAGTGCGCCACGTGCAGCTAGCCAGAACAGGGGCAGGAGTATCAGGCTGGTGACCAGGGTGATCCACAGGCTCTGTGTGCGGATGCGATAGGCTTCGGTCAACAGCTCTGCCTCCGGGACCAGGATCGCCAGATAAATGTCAGGGACCCCATGCAGGTCGATACGGCGCTGGGATACGGTCCAGCGTTGTCCCTCCAGAACCAGCCGGGTTTGCCGTTCGATCCGGTAGCCGTCTTCGGCCAGCCGAGCCAGCAGGGTGCTGCCAAGTTCGTTGAAGCGCTTGAGTCGCAGCGCGCTGCCATGTGCGGCATTGAGTATGCGGTAGAGATCCTGGTAGGCAATTACCGTGCCCTGACCATCGTAGACCAGCAGTTCCGAGGAATCGGTTATCTGCAATGCGCTGAGTGTCCGTGAAAGCTGGCCCAGTGTCAGGTCGGCGCCCACTACGGCGTCAGGCCCCGCAGGGCGGGCCAGAGTGGTGCCGAATTCGCTGGTGGAAAAGAAGATATAGGGTGTGGTGATAATCTGACCATCGCTCTCGCGGGCTTGCCTGAACCACAGGCGGCTGCGCGGATCATAACCGTCGTCGGCGATGCTGCGCCGCTCCAGCAACTGCAACTGGTCGTCAAGAAACAGGTGCAGTGTCTGCCGTTGTTCGTCGCCAACCTTGATATGCCAGACCATCCAGTCGGCCCTGGCGGGGGCTTCAAAGCGGCTGCGCAGGCTGCTGTCGCGCAGTGGGCGTAGCATCATGTAATCGCCGTTGTTCCAGCCATGGTAAAGCGAATTGAGTTGCGGATTGTCGCTCAGTACCGAAGCCATCTTTGGCAGATGCACCAGCCGCTCCTCAAGGTCGCTGCTGTCGGACAGCGCGCTGAGTGCGAGCAGGTTGAGAGCCTGGACCGGTGGTCGATAGAGGTTCAGCAGGTCCTGTTCGAGTTGCTCACTAATCCGCGAAAAGAGCGCATCGCCTGCGCTGAGTATGATGCGGCTGTGCTGCTGATACTGAAAGATTGCCAGGCCGACTCCACAGACCAGTAGCAAGCTGGCACTGAGAAGCAGCATGACCCAAAGGGAGGCTTCTGTATGGGGGTGCTGTTTGGGAGTGCTGACCATAAAGCCCCTTGGCTAAGTCCTTAAGGAAGCGCTGACCTTAACGCTCTCTTAATACTAGTGGCTTTTTTCAGCTTTGCTGGGGCAGGGCGAAGAAATGTCTCGCGGTCTGGGTGGTATGCGCAGCCAACTGCTCAATGCTCTCTCCGCGGCAGGCTGCCAGAGTGCGTGCTACCTCGGCAATAAAGGCTGGCTCGTTGCGGCCTTTGCGTGGTTTGGGGCGCAGGGTACGGGGTAACAGCCAGGGGGCGTCGGTTTCCAGCATCAGACGGCCGCAGGGAATGGCAGGTACTAACTCGTGCAGATGGGTGCCGCGGCGCTCGTCACAGATCCAGCCGGTAATACCGATATGCAGGTCAAGATCCAGGTAGCGGTACAGCGCCTGCTTGTCTGCGGTAAAGCAATGCACTACGGCGGCGGGCAATAGATCGCGGTAATCCCTTAGCAGATCCGCGAGAACCTGACTGGCTTCCCGCTCGTGCAGGAAAACCGGCAATTGCAGTTCCACGGCCAGTTGCAGTTGTTCTTCCAGAGCGCGGAGTTGCGCCGGACGCGGAGAGAAGTCGCGGTTGTAATCCAGACCGCATTCACCGATGGCGCGGACAGCGTCGGCACGGGCAAGCTGGTTGATATCGGAGGCAATAGCGGCATTCCACTGGCTGGCATGGTGCGGGTGTACGCCGGCAGTGCAGAACAGTCGCAGGGGGTGTTGCTGACAAAGAACTTGTACCTGTTGGCTGACCGCCAGGGAGGTGGCGGTCAGTA
>JBKBSI010000017.1:0-28965 GCA_046291745.1 Pseudomonas sp.
AGGGTGACCGAGGCGGGTCGGCCGTAGTCGAAAACTTCATTCAGGGCGGCGCGAATGGTGCGGCCGGTCATCAATACATCATCGACCAGAATCAGGTGACGATCGTCGATACTGAATGGCAGTTCTGAGGGCCGGACTCCCTGCTGCAGGCCGTTCTGGGCGAAGTCGTCGCGGTAGAAGGCGATATCCAGGGTGCCGGCGGGCGCCTCGGGAAAGCAGCGGCTGCGCAGTGCTTCGGCGATCCAGACGCCACCGGTGTGAATGCCGACAAAGGCCGGGTCGCTGATGCCCTTGCGCGCTATGTAGTCCTTGAGTTCGTCGGCCATGCGCTGCAGTAGCGGCTCGACCTCGGGTAATGCCGTCATGCTCGGTCCTCGGGCTGGCTAGCCAGCCAGGTTTGCAGAAGCAGTGCCGCGGCCAGGCTGTCCACCGGGTTGTCACGGTAGCTGGCGGGGGTGCGATGGCTGTCGCGCAGGCTCTGTTTGGCTTCAAAGGTGGATAGGCGCTCGTCGACGCAATGGGCCGGAAGGTTGAAACGGCCATGCAGGCGGCGGGCGAATTTTTCCGCGCGGGCGCTCATTTCGCTGGCGCTACCGTCCATGTTCAGCGGCAGGCCAACGACCAGACAGTCGGGCTTCCACTCGCTGATCAGGCGGGCTATCTGATCCCAGTCAGGAATACCATCGCGGGCTTTCAGTACGGTTACCGGTTCGGCCTGGCCGGTCAGCGTCTGACCTACCGCTACGCCAATCTGGCGGGTGCCGTAGTCGAACGCCATGGCGCGCAGCAGGCCTGCCATCAGGCGTGGCCTGCCTGGCTGGTAAGCAGATGCAGGTCAATGCCCAGACTGCGGGCTGCCGCGCCCAGCCGCTCGCTACTGGGCAGGCCGAAGAGTATGTGCTGGTCGGCCGGGCAACTGAGCCAGACATTGTCGACCAGTTCCTGGTCAAGCTGACCGGCTTCCCAGCCGGCGTAGCCCAGGGCAATCAGCACGTCGCTCGGGCCTATGCCGTGGGCCATGTCCAGCAGTATGTCGCGTGAGGTGGTGAGCTGCAGGGGGCCGAGGTCCATGCTGGCTTCCCATTGCTGGGTGCCGCGGTGCAGCACAAAGCCGCGCTCGGTTTGCACTGGCCCGCCGTTGTAGACCGGGAAGCTGGCAACCTTACCGGGCAGGTCCATGGTGGGTTGCAGTTGCTCGAGAATATCCGCCAGCAGCAGGTCGCTGGGCTGGTTGATCACCAGACCCATGGCGCCGTCCTCGTTGTGGTCACAGAGGTATATCAGGCTGTTGACGAAGCGCGGATCGGCCATGTGGGGCATGGCAATCAGGAAGTGGTCTTTAAGGTAGTTCGCTGTGGTTTCGCTCATACCCCTAGTATTGGGCTTTGGCCCGCAAGCTTCAAGCGCCGCGTGGGCCTATCAGAGCCAAGCGAGTGCTAGAAACTGGAGACCCGGTCGCCGGGTTCGAAACGCCAGGTGCGGATGATTTCCAGCACATCCACGTCCATCAGGTCGCCGGTAAAGGGTGCGTAGGGTGCGGCCAGGCGGACGATGCGCTGGGCGGCATTGTCCAGCACCCGGTGGCCCGAGGATTCGAGTACCTGTACTTCGCGCAGAGTGCCGTCGCGGTTGATTGCCACCATCAGTCGCAGGCTGCCGTAGATACGGTTATCACGGGCTTCGGCGGGGTAGTTCTGGTTGCCGATACGCTCTACCTTGCGGCGCCAGGCATCCTTGTAATAGGCGCCCTTGTCCTGCATGGTCGAGGCGGCATTCAGGCGGTGTACGCGTGGACGGTTGGCGTACTGCTGCTGCTCCTCGGCCAGTTGCGCTTCCAGGCTGGCTATTTCCTGCGACAGTCGGGTCACGTCAAAGCGCTGCAGGCTGACGCTGGCCTCTACCGGCTCTGGCGTGGCCGGTGTGGTTTCCACGCGCTCGGTGCGCACGGTCTGGGTGGTGACTACCTGTTGCGGCTGCACGGGCTCCGGTGGTGGGGCGCTGGCTTCCTGGGGGGGGGAGATCTCATTGATCTCGGTGTCCTGAAACACGCTCTCTTCGGTGGTGCTGGGTGCTGCCTTGTGGTCCAGGGTGCCGCTGCCTTCCTGATTATGCTGGGCCAGGTAGTCGGCCTTTTCAGGCGCCTGCTCAGTGGGCTGGGTAGCCAGGGTTATCTCAAGGGTCTTGGACAGCTCGCTGGGCGTGGGCAGGTCGAAGGTGATGCCAAGAATGACCAGGGCATGCAGTACCGCTGCGATGAACAAGGTAAAGCCCAGCCGATCACGTGCGGTGACGGTCGGGGCTTGTTCCGAGCTGTTCATGTCCGAGGGGCTGGCAACTGTATTCATGCGTTCCGAAGGCCGGGGTGCTGGTAAATTCCAGAGAAGTCTGCCCCGCCAGCCGGAAAAAGTCTATGCACCTGGTCTGGCTTTGAGCAGTTGGTCAATAGCATCCATCAATTGTCCACCGATATCGGTCTGGTAGGCCGCATCGATTTCACGGATGCAGGTTGGGCTGGTGACGTTGATTTCGGTCAGGTAGTCGCCGATCACATCGAGTCCGACGAACAGCAGGCCGCGTTCGCGCAGCGCCGGGCCTACCTGCTCGGCAATCCAGCGATCGCGGTCGCTCAGCGGGCGTGCTTCACCGCGCCCACCGGCTGCCAGATTGCCGCGGGTTTCGCCCTGCTGGGGGATGCGCGCCAGGCAGTAGGGTACAGGCTCGCCGTTGATCATCAGAATGCGTTTGTCGCCATCGCTGATTTCCGGCAGGTAGCGCTGCGCCATGATCTGCTGGCGCCCGTGGTCGGTCAGGGTTTCGATGATCACGCTGAGGTTGGGATCGTCCTCACGCACGCGAAAAATCATTGCACCGCCCATTCCATCGAGCGGTTTGAGAATTACGTCACGGTGCTCGCGGGCAAAAGCGCGCAAAATATCCGCACGCCGTGTGACAATGTTCTCCGGCGTGCACTGGGGGAACTGGGTAGCAAACAGCTTTTCGTTGCAGTCGCGCAGACTGGCAGGGCGGTTGACTATCAATACCCCGGCTCGCTCGGCTGCTTCGAGTATGTGTGTGGCATACAGGAATTCGTTATCGAACGGCGGATCCTTGCGCATCAGCACCACATCCAGCCGGGTCAGGGCGCTCTGTTCAGGCGCGTCCAGGTCGAACCAGTGCTGCGGGTCGGCGTGCACACGCAGGGCGCGCACGCTGCCCATGGCTTCGCCGTTGGCCAGATAGAGGTCCTGGGGCTCCATATAGTAGAGTTCCCAGCCGCGCAGTTGGGCAGCCAGAAGCATGGCCAGCGAGCTGTCTTTCTTGTAGTGGATGGCTTGAATCGGGTCCATTACGATGCCGAGGCGGATGGGCATAGGGGTATTCCATTGGAAGGGTGCAAGGGGCAATCAGTTTACTCCCTGCCTTGCGTGCGATGAAAGGTTGACTAATGTTTAGAGATGTCTCATATCTGAACCATTGCAGCAGAAAAACGTAAAACAGAGCTTGCTCAATAGATTGCCTGGGTAAACTATGATAAAAGTACGCGGAAAAGGGATTGGCTGGTTGTGCGCCGGTGAAATGCCATTTGCGCTGACGACCCACCATTAATAACAAGGGCTGGTCATAATGGAAGAAAATTTCGAAAGCCTGAAAGTCATGGTGATTGACGACAGCAAGACTATTCGCCGGACGGCGGAGACCCTGCTGAAAAAGGTCGGTTGTACCGTCATTACCGCTGTTGACGGCTTTGATGCGTTGGCCAAGATTGCCGACAATCACCCCGATATCATTTTTGTCGATATCATGATGCCAAGGCTGGATGGTTATCAGACCTGTGCTTTGATCAAGAACAATAGTGCCTTCCGGTCCACCCCGGTGATCATGCTGTCCAGTAAGGATGGTCTGTTTGATAAGGCTAAAGGTCGCATCGTAGGCTCTGATCAATATTTGACCAAGCCGTTCAGCAAGGAAGAACTCTTGGGCGCCATTCGTGCCCATGTTCCACAATCAGATGATCTTGCGGGTGCATCCGGCGCTTGAGCGCTATGCACCCAGTTAGTCACACCCGGGGGAGTGAAATGGCCCGAATTCTTGTTGTTGATGATTCGCCGACAGAGTTGTACAAACTGACCGGCATGCTGGAAAAACACGGCCATGAGGTCTTCAAGGCCGAAAACGGCGCCGACGGTGTGGCCCTGGCACGCCAGGAAAAGCCCGATGCGGTTCTGATGGACATCGTTATGCCTGGACTCAATGGCTTTCAGGCTACCCGTCAATTGACCAAAGACCCTGAAACTGCCCATATTCCGGTCATTATCGTGACTACCAAGGATCAGGAAACGGACAAGGTCTGGGGTAAGCGTCAGGGAGCCAAGGACTATCTCACCAAGCCGGTTGAGGAAGCGACCCTGATCAAGACCCTGAAGTCCGTGCTGGGCGGCTAATTGTCCCCAGCAAGTTGCCGCATAACAACCAGAACAGGCACGGCATGACAGAACTAGCACACCCTTTCGATCTTCTCCGCCAATTGGCAGATCTGTGTCGGCAACAGGCCGTCGGTCTGCCATCTCAGGACGTGCTCAGCGAAACCTGGAGCGGAGTTGGCTTTCGTCTGGCCGGCCAGCCTATGGTCGCGGCCATGGGCGAAGTGAGTGAAATCCTGCACGAACCACGTTACACCGCGCTGCCCCGAGTCAAGAGCTGGGTCAGGGGGGTGGCTAACGTGCGTGGCCGTCTGTTACCTATCATCGACCTGAGCCGCTTTTTTGACCCCAATGCCAGCAGCCCGCGCAAACAGCGCCGGGTGCTGGTACTGGATCGGGACGACCTCTTCGTTGGTCTGCTGGTTGATGAGTTGCTCGGCATGCAGCATTTCCCGGTAAGCACTTTCACTACCGAATTGCCCGCCATTGACGAGGGGTTCAAACCCTTCGTGGTGGGAGCCTATGTCCAGGAAACGGTATCGCTGGTTTTCAACTTCCGGGCATTGGCGCGTGATCAGGCGTTTCTCGACGTGGCGATATGATCAGGGGGCGACCGGATGGTCCGGTAACGCGACAAACAAGAGCAACAAGAACCAAGTGGTTGGCCAGGTAGGGGCCCGATAATGAAAAAGTTCGATACACAGATATTGTCCACCATGCTCAGCAACAGAACCCTGAGCGCCCTGTTCGGGGCGCTGGTGGTCTCGTTGCTGCTGCTGTTCGTGAACTTCGTATACCTGAGCATCCAGACTGCCTACGATACGGAATACATCGGTCACGCCGGTGAGCTGCGCGTTCTTTCGCAGCAGATTTCCAAGTCGTCGACGGAAGCCGCCACCGGTACGCCGGAGGCCTTCGGTCTGTTGCGCGAGGCGCGGGATGATTTCCAGGAACGCTGGAATTATCTGGTCTCCGGTCGACCTGAAACGGGCCTGCCTCCTACCCCGAGCTCGCTACAGGAACCGCTGCAACGGGCCCAGGCCGACTGGGACAAGCTGCGTGCAGACGCCGATGCGATCCTGCGTAGTCAGGGCACGGTACTGACCCTGAGTGAAACCGCCATTACCATGGCCGATACCATTCCGCAGATGCAGATCGAGTTCGAGGATGTGGTTGAACTGATGATCGCCACGGGTTCCCCCGCAGATCAGGTGGCTATTGCCCAGCGTCAGTCGCTGTTTGCCGAACGAATCCTCAACTCGGTTAACCGGGTGCTCGCCGGTGACCAGGACGCGATCATGGCGGCGAACAACTTCCGCGCGGATACTCGGGGTTACGGCAACGCACTGCAGGGTCTGATCAGCGGCAACGCAGCGCTCGGCATCAACCAGGTGCAGGACCAGGAAGCGCAGATCATCCTCGAGAGCATCGCTGAACAGTTTGTGTTCGTGTCCGACTCGGTGGATGAGATTCTGCTGACTTCCCCAGAGCTGTATGAAGTACGTCTGGCTGCCAACAACATCTTTACCGATTCCCAGGTGCTGCTCGACGACCTGTCCGAGTTGGCCCAGGGTTTTGACGACCGTAACAACTCACGCTGGATCAACACCCTGTTCGGCTACATTCTTGGCCTTATCGCTTTGGGCAGTATTCTGCTTATCGGTCTACAGATGACCCGCGAGACGCGTATTCGTCTGGCCGAGTCAGCCGAGAAGAACGACCAGAACCAGGCCGCGATTCTGCGTCTGCTGGACGAGATCGCCGACCTTGCGGACGGTGACTTGACGGCTCAGGCAACGGTTACCGAGGATTTCACCGGGGCCATTGCTGACTCCATCAACTTCTCCATCGACCAACTGCGTGCACTGGTACAGACCATTAACGAAACGGCCTTGCAGGTATCCAGCGCCGCCCAGGAAACCCAGGGTACAGCGATGCACCTGGCTGAGGCTTCCGAGCACCAGGCGCAGGAAATTGCTGGCGCTTCGGCGGCGGTAAATGAAATGGCCGTGTCGATTGACCAGGTATCGGCCAACGCCGCTGAATCCTCTGCGGTAGCGGAACGTTCGGTAGCCATCGCCAGCCGCGGTAACGAGGTGGTACAGAACACCATCACCGGCATGGATACCATTCGTGAGCAGATCCAGGACACGTCCAAGCGGATCAAGCGACTGGGTGAATCCTCCCAGGAGATTGGTGACATCGTGAGCCTGATTAACGATATTGCCGACCAGACCAACATCCTCGCACTTAATGCCGCGATCCAGGCCTCCATGGCCGGTGATGCGGGTCGAGGCTTCGCGGTGGTAGCGGACGAAGTACAGCGCCTTGCGGAACGTTCATCCGCCGCAACCAAGCAGATTGAAGCGCTGGTGAAAACCATTCAGACCGATACCAACGAAGCGGTTATCTCCATGGAGCAAACCACTTCCGAGGTTGTTCGCGGTGCTCGTCTGGCCCAGGACGCGGGTGTATCGCTGGAGGAGATCGAGAAGGTATCCACCAGCCTCGCGGCCTTGATTCAGAACATCTCCAACGCGGCGCGGCAACAGGCTTCATCGGCTGGCCACATCTCCAACACCATGAACGTGATCCAGGAGATCACCTCGCAGACCTCCGCGGGTACCACCGCTACGGCGCGCAGCATTGGTGATCTGGCAGTTCAGGCCGAAGCCATGCGCCGTTCCGTAGACGGCTTCACCCTGCCGCCGCAGCAATGATGAAGGTCGTCGGGTAGCCTCTGGCTACCCGTGAGCCGGCATGAGCCAAGGACATACTGTGCAGAGAACGCCTAACTGGTCATTGCAGCAACTGCCGGAGATGGATGAGCAGCAATTCCATCAATGGCAGACGTTGCTGGAGTCGCGTACCGGGGTGTGCGTCAACGACCAACGCAAGGTCTTCCTGCAGACCAGCCTGTGCGCGCGCATGCGTGAATTACAGATGGCCGACTACCAGTCCTACTTTGAATACGTGACCCAGGGCCCGTCCGGGGCTATCGAGTGGTCTGCGTTGATCGACCGGCTTACGGTTCGCGAAACCAGTTTTATGCGTCATCGCCCGTCCTTTGACGCGGTCAGCACCCACTTGCAAAAGCTGCTGGCCTCGCGCCCAGCCGATCGGCCGTTGCAGCTCTGGAGCGTCGGTTGTGCCAGTGGAGAAGAGGCTTATTCCCTGGCCATCGTCAGCGAGCAATGCTTGGGACAGGTGACAGAAAACCGCCCGGGTTACGGTATCTGGGCCACGGATATCAGTCTCAAGGCGCTGGACCAGGCCCGTACTGCGCGTTACAGCCAGAGCCGTCTTGGCGGCCTGAATGAAGCTGAAAGGCGTCGCTGGTTGCAGGCCAGTGATGAGGGCTTTCACCATATCGTACCGACTCTGCGCGAGAGAATTTGCTTTACCAGGTTGAATATCCTGGAACTGGCCCAGTCCCCGATTCGGGATCTGGATATCATTTTTTGCCAGAACCTGCTCATCTACTTCCGACGCTGGCGTCGCCGCGATCTGCTGAACATGCTAGCCAAGCGGCTTGCACCTGGCGGCATGCTGGTTATCGGACTGGGTGAAATAGTGGACTGGAAAAATCCCTTGCTGGAGCCTTTTCCCGATGATCGGGTGCAGGCATACGTACGGCGGGATACTCATGAAAGTCTGGAGTGAATATGGGTGATCGGCATGATTATGTCGCCCTCGACTGGGTCAAAGGCGAAATTTCCGAGACGCTGAATCAGGCGCGTCAGGCGCTTGAAGCCTTTGTGGAGAGTCCTGGGGATACTACCCGGCTGCGTTTCTGCCTGACCTATATTCATCAGGTTCACGGCACGCTGCAGATGGTCGAGTTCTACGGCGCCGCGTTGCTCGCCGAAGAGATGGAAAAACTCGCCCAGGCCTTGATGCATGGTAATGCAAGTCGCGAGGGCGAGGCCCTGGACGTGCTCATGCAGGCGATCCTCCAGCTTCCCACTTACCTCGACCGGGTACAAAGTGGCCGCCGGGATTTGCCCCTGGTGCTGCTGCCCCTGCTTAACGACATGCGTACCGCGCGGGGCGAGAAACTGCTCTCGGAAAACGCGCTGTTCAGCCCTGACGTGGACACCGGCGGTCCCATTGACGAGTCGGAGCGGCTCACCAGCTTCACCGACGAACATACCGTCTGGCAGACGCGCAAATTGCGTCAGGCCATGCAGATTGCCCAGGCCGGGATTATTCGTAACCAGGATGTGGCCGGTAATGCCCGGCAACTGGGCCGCGCCTTTGCTCGGCTGCAGGGTTTGTGTCGCGGCTCCACGCATGCCGATCTCTGGGCTGCCTATGCCGGTGTGGTGGAAGGCGTAGAGCAGGGCACCATCGAGAACGGTGCGGCGATTCGCCAATTGCTGCGCCAAGCCGACCGCGAAGTGCGTCACCTGCTGGATCATGGTTCTGCGGCACTGGATACTCCTCCGGCGCCTGAGCTGCTGCGCAATCTGCTGTTCTATGTGGCCAAGAGCCCAGGTGGCAGCCCGCGCTTGGACGCCCTCAAGCAGCGCTACCAACTGAAAGCGCTGCTGACCGAGGATGACATTGCCAACCAGGCCACCGGCTCACGTCTGGTCGGACCAGATCGCAGCGCCATGGCTTCGGTAGTGGATGCGCTTGGCGAAGAATTGCTGCAGGTTAAAGATCAGTTGGACCTGTTCGTGCGCAGTGACCGCAAGCAGATGGATGGCTTGCTGGCCCTGGCCGTACCGATGAAACAGATTGCCGACACCCTGGCCATGCTGGGTCTTGGTCAGCCTCGCCGCGTACTCCTTGAGCAGATCGAACTGGTGGGCCAACTGGCCGCCGGTCAATCTGCAGTGAGCGACGCTTCGCTGATGGATGTGGCCGGCGGGCTGCTGTACGTCGAGGCCAGTCTGCAGGGCATACTTGGTATCGAGCGTAGTTCGCCGGATGCCGACAGTCGCGGCACGGATATGCAGCGCCTTGCAGCAGCGCAGGACATGACGCTGGTGCATCAGCAGGTTATCCAGGAGGCGCGCAATGCCCTGGAGCAAACCCGCGAAGCCATCAACAGCTTTATTTCCAGCCAGTGGGATCACTCCCAACTTGAGCCTGTGAGTGAGTTGCTGAACAGTGTGCGGGGCGGTCTGAGCATGCTGCCGCTGGAGCGTGCAGCGGCTACCATTGGCAATTGCAGACGTTATATCGACGAGCAGTTGCTGGGACCCAAGGCCGTACCAGACTGGGTGGCCCTGGATGCACTGGCGGATGTTATCACCAGCGTTGACTACTACCTCGAGCGTCTTGCCGAAGACGACAGCGAGCGCAGCGATAACATTCTGTCTGTGGCCGCTGAGCGCCTGAGTACGCTGGGCTACGATATTGACCAGCAAGCCCCCGAATCCGAGATGCCGGCTGTAGCGCCCGTCGCTCAGCCCCCGGCTGCAAACGAGTCGAGTGCGCCTGCCGCTGAATTGACCTTCGACCAGCCCGCTGAAACCAGCGAGCCAGAATTCGATATTGAGCTTGAACTTGAGCCAGTCGACGAACCGGAGTTTATCTCCGAACCGACATCGGAAGCAGAGCTTGAGGCAGAGTTCGAAGCGGAACTGGCGCCAGAGCAAGAGTTTGACTTTGAGCATGAACCCGAGCCCGAGCCCGAGCCCGAACTGACGCTCGAACCGATAGAAGAAGCCCCTGCACCGCCAGCTCCGCCAGCTCCGCCAGCTCCGCCCGCACCTGTCGTGCAGGATGAGGAAGAGGACGAGCTGGACGAGGAGCTCATAGAGATCTTTGTCGAGGAAGCAGGGGAAGTACTGGAAACCCTGACTGAATTCACGCCGGTATGGCAGGGCAACTACGACGACCATAAGGCCCGTGCGGAAGTGCGCCGTGCCTTCCACACCCTGAAGGGCAGTGGACGTATGGTCAAGGCCGGTATTCTGGCGGAACTGGCGTGGTCGGTAGAGAACATGCTCAACCGCGTTATCGACCGCAGCATCGACCTTACCCCGGTTATTTTTGAAGTGGTTAACGCCGTGCGGGCACTGATGCCGCGCCTGGTGGAAGATTTCTCCCGCGCGCAACAGCAAGCCTATCCCGAAGTGGGCCGGCTTGCTGCAATGGCTGAGGCGCTGTCCCAGGGTGAGTCCGGAGAAGGTTTGCTGGAGGCGCTGGCTGCAGCCGAACAGCAGCCTGTGGACATCCAGCCGCCCACTTCCGATGCTGAGCCTGAAGCTGAAGAAGGCTTTGAGCCAGAGCTGCAGGCAACTGACGAGGCACCCGAGCAGTCCTGGCAGATGGATGAAGAGCTGGAGTCTGGATTTGCCAGCGAGGATCAGGAACTGCCGCAGGACCTACCTGTAGAGGAAATACTGGCATGGGACCTGCCCGTAGAGGACATGCCGGTATCGGACATGCCTGAACAGGACCTGCCCGCAGAGGAAGAACCCCTACAGGAAATGCCTTTGGAAGATGGGTCTCTAGAGGAGATCACAGCAGAAGACCAGTCTGCTGAGGACGTGCCTGTAGAGGACGCGCCGGTTGCGGACATGCCTGTAGAGGACATGCCGGTTCCGGACGAGTCTGTCGAACATGCATCTCCACCAGAGACATCCTACGCCTTTGATGCCCCGGATTCGGGTCTGGATCCGATGTTGCTGGAGATCTTCCGCAACGAAACCCAGTTCCATATCGAAGAAGTAAACGGCTTCCTGCGTCAGTGTGCCGAAAGCATGCCGCGCCCCATTAGTGACGCGCTGCAACGCGCCTTGCATACGCTCAAGGGCAGCGCACACATGGCGGGCATTCAGCCGATTGCCGTACTGGCAACACCGCTGGAGAAACTGGCCAAGGACTTCAAGGCCAACCTGATAGGCGCGGATCAGTCGCTGGTCGACTTGCTGGCCGAGGGTGTTGGTCTGATTGAGGTGGGCGTCGCTCAGCTCGATACCACCCCAGAGCAGAGCATTGAAGGTACGCAGGCATTCCTGGAACACTTGCAGCGCGTCTATGACCAGGGTCTGGCGGCACGCCACAGCAGCCGTTCGGAGCTGGAAGACAGTGGTGCCGGAAGCGGTGGTCTGCTGTCGATATTCCTTACCGAGGGCATCGACCTGCTGATGGATGCCGCCGACGTGCTAGAGGCGCGTCAGCAGGGTGCAGATCTGGAGCTGGACAGCCAGGGGCTGCGGCATAGCCTGAGAGCATTGGCCGATGTCGCTGCCGAGGTTGATCTGCCGCCAATTGAAGCGCTGAGCAACACCCTGGAAGACGTTCATGATGCACTGCTGGCCGGGCGCATCGCGCTAGGCCAGGAAGAAGTGACGGTATTGGCTGCTGCCCACGAGCGCCTGATCAGCATGATGGATCAGGTTGCTGCGCATCAGCACATTGCGTCTGCGACTGAAGAGATCACTAAACTGCGTGCCCTGTTGCCGACGCCGCAAGTGGCAACACCTGCGGTTTCCGAACTCGGTTCTGACTCCAGTAAACCTGCGCAAGCGGCTGCCGTATCGGCGGCGGGTGGTACCTGGAATCCCCAGGATGCCGGTACTGATGCCGAGTTGGTGGAGATTTTCCTCGAGGAAGCTCAGGAAATCATCGACAGCGCTTCGGCGAGCCTGCAGGAATGGATCGCCGATACCGGTAACAGCCTGGCGGTCGAGTCGCTGCAGCGTGACCTGCATACGCTCAAGGGTGGCGCGCGGATGGCGGAAATACCGCCAGTCGGCGATCTTGCCCACGAACTTGAATTTATCTATGAGGGCTTAGGCGGCCTGCGTTATGAGCCCAGCGAGGGCCTCAACCAGTTGCTGCATGCCTGCCACGACTCCCTGGCCGAGATGGTTGAAGGGGTAATCGCCGGACGCCCGATCAGTGACGGTTCGGCGCTGATCGCTGCCATCAAGGGCTATCGTGCGCGGCCGGATCTGCCTCCGCAGTTGCCGGGTCAGGAGGAAGCTCCCGCAGCTCAGGTGTCGACTTCGGCAGAGCTGGAGCAGCAGGGCCAGCCGGAACAGCTACAGCAGCCAGAGGCTGTCGAGGCGCCTGCCGCCAACGATCCGTTGCTCGCCATGTTCCTCGAAGAGGCGCGCGAGCTGATGTCGCCTTGTCCGGAGCTGTTGGCGCGCTGCGAAACCGACAACGCGGCTCTGGGTGATCTGCTGCATCGTGTGCAGACCTTCAAGGGCAGCGCGCGGATGGCGGGCCAGAAGGTATTGGCAGACCAGGCCAAACAGCTTGAGGATCAGATGCAGCGTGGTGAGGAAGGCATTGCTAGCCATTCCGTACTGCTGCAGAGCCTGTTGGCTGGGCTGGAAGCGCTAGGAGGCGGCATTGATGCTGCGCCGGCTGACTGGAGCATGCCAGCGGTGCCTGTTGTTGCGGCAACGCCAGAGGCGCCCACGGCACAACCTGAGGTGGTCGACAATACGCCGCGGCAGACCCTGGCCCAGGTCAAGGGAATACTGCAGCAGGCCATGCTGGCCGGTGATACCGGTGACAGCCAGTCCAGCCGGGTTTCGGCCCAGGAAACGGTCAAGGTACCAGCCAAGTTGCTTGAGGAACTGGTTAACCTGGCGGGTGAGACCTCGATTTTCCGTGGTCGTATCGAACAACAGGTCAACGACCTGGCGAGCACGCTGAACGACGTAGATAGCACTATTGAGCGGGTACGAGATCAGCTGCGGCGTCTGGATATGGAAACCCAGGCACAGATTCTATCCCGCCACCAGGATGAGATAGAGCAGCAGGGCTACGAGGATTTCGACCCGCTGGAGATGGACCGTTACTCGCAGCTGCAGCAGTTGTCGCGCTCGCTGTTCGAGTCCGCGTCCGACTTGCTCGATCTGAAGGAAACCCTGGCGGCCAAGAGCCGTGATGCTGAAACCCTGCTGTTGCAACAGGCGCGGGTCAACACCGAGCTGCAGGAAGGCCTGATGCGCACCCGCATGGTGCCTTTCGAGCGCCTGCTGCCGCGCATGCGGCGGGTTGTGCGCCAGGTTGCCGGGGAGCTCGGCAAGCAGGTCTCGCTGGATATCGGCAACGCCGAAGGTGAAATGGATCGCAGCGTACTTGAGCGCATGATCGGGCCACTGGAACACATGCTGCGTAACGCGGTGGACCACGGTATCGAACTGCCGGAGTTGCGCCAGAACGCGGGCAAGACAGAGGAAGGCCGGATTCGCCTCGACCTGCACCGCGAAGGTGGCGAAATTGTTCTGCAACTGGCCGACGACGGTGCCGGTATCAACCTGGCGGCGGTCAGGTCCAAGGCCATCGAGCGTGGCCTGATGGATGCCGATGCTGAACTGACCGACCAGGAAGTGCTGCAGTTTATTCTCGAAGCAGGCTTCTCCACTGCCGACAAGGTCACCCAGATCTCCGGGCGTGGGGTGGGCATGGATGTGGTCAACTCCGAGGTCAAACAGCTCGGTGGCAGCATGAGCCTGGATACCCAGCCGGGGCAGGGCACGACCTTTACCATTCGTCTGCCCTTTACCGTATCGGTTAACCGCGCGCTCATGGTGTATTCCGGCGATGACCTGTACGCCATCCCGCTGAATACCATCGAAGGTATCGTGCGGGTCTCCAGCTACGAGCTTGAGGCCTATTACGCGCCCGACGCCCCGGCCTTCGAGTATGCGGGCAAGCAGTATGACCTGCGTTATCTGGGCAACCTGCTGGTCACGGGGCAGCAGCCCAGGCTGAGTGGTCACACTCTGCCGTTGCCGGTGATTCTGGTGCGCGGTGCTGAGCACAGCGTAGCGGTACAGGTCGATTCCCTGGCCGGTTCACGTGAAATCGTGGTGAAGAGCATGGGGCGGCAGTTTGCCGTGGTGCCGGGTATCTCCGGTGCGACCATCCTCGGTGACGGCCGCGTAGTAGTGATTCTTGATCTGCTGGCGATCATTCGTGCGCAGCAGGCGCTACAGTCGCAACAGCGCCTGGCGGCTGAGCGCGCCCAAGCGATTAGCGAGAAGGAAGATGAGCGCTCGACCCTGGTCATGGTGGTGGATGACTCCATTACCGTGCGCAAGGTGACCACGCGTCTGCTCGAACGGCACGGCATGGAGGTCATCACTGCCAAGGACGGGGTAGAGGCAATTGCCCGTCTGCAGGATGTGCATCCGGACATCATGCTGCTGGATATCGAGATGCCGCGTATGGACGGTTTTGAGGTGGCCACTCTGGTGCGTCACGACCAGCGCCTGCAGGACCTGCCGATCATCATGATTACTTCGCGCACCGGTGAAAAGCACCGGGAGCGTGCCAAGTCAATTGGCGTAAACGACTACCTGGGCAAGCCCTACCAGGAAGCCCAGTTGCTGGAGGCAATTGGCAAACTGGTCAAGGTTCGTGATTGAGCAGGAAGCTCCTGCCATAGGCTTGCTTGCGGGCACTCCGGACAAGCGCCGGGTGCTGCAGCAAGTGCTGGCGCATTTTGGTTATCGCATCATGTTCTGCGGTGATCCGGCGCAGCTTGATTGTGAACGCCTGGCGGCGATGCAAACCGACGCCTGGCTGCTGGAGTTGCCAGATGAATCGGAACTCTCGGATTGGTTGCTTGAGCACAGCCCGGTACCGGTACTGCTAGGTGCTGGGGAGATCCCGCACGCTGACAGCGAAGACTATCCACGCTGGGAACGGCGGCTCTACAGCAAGCTGCTACCGCTACTGGGTCCTGCTCCGGGCGGGCGCTTGCCGCGCATGCTGGCTGCTGCGCAAGCACCGGTAATCGCCGATACGGGGCAACAGTCGGCACGTTGCGTGTGGTTGCTGGCCGCCTCGCTGGGCGGGCCCGCTGCAGTCAAGCGTTTCCTCGACCGACTGCCGGCGGATCTGCCGGTGGCCTTTGTTTATGCGCAGCATATCGATGCCGGATTCGAGGTGCGTTTGCCGACTATTATTGGGCGGCACAATGCTTGGCGGGTTATAAATTGCGTGGCTGGTGCTCCGCTGCATGAAGGGGAGGTACTGGTAGCGCCGATCAAGCGCAGCCTGGGCTTTTCACCGGAAGGACGAATACGCCTTAGCGACAGTCCCTGGCCCGGGCCCTATCAGCCATCCATAGAGACCATGTTGGATCAGGTGGCTGGTGCCTTTGCACCCATGTGTGGCGCGATCATTTTCAGCGGAATGGGCGAGGACGGGGTGCAGGCCTGCGGGCGCTTGCATCGCCAGGGTATACAGGTCTGGACCCAGGATGCCGACAGTGCAACCTGTGATGTGATGCCACAGGCAGTCGCAGATGCGGGATTCAGTCACCGCCAGGGTGACCCGGAGGCACTGGCTGATGCATTGCAGGAATGGCTGGCGCGGGAATGGCCGGTGGCCCTGTAAGGGCTGCTGGAAACGAATCAACGAGGTAACACAGCATGTCTGATGCACTGGAAAGCTTGAACGGTCTGATCGTTCCCCTGACGGAGCGCGGGCTGCTGCTGCCCAACGTGGCCGTGGCCGAGTTGGTGGCCTATCGATTGAGCAAGGAGGCGGCCAATTCACCCGCCTGGTTTCTCGGTTGGACGCAGTGGCGCGATCAGCAGGTCCCGCTGATCGATCCCACCAGTTTGCTGGGTCAGGCGCCGGGTGACGCTCGGCGTTTGCCGCGAACGCTGATACTCAATGCGGTGGGTGGGCGCTCGGGACTGCACTTCATCGCACTGCGGGTCTGGGGGATTCCCCGTTCGCGCAAGGTGCTGCGCGGCGAGATCAGCACCGCTGCAGAGGGCGGCGGCGCCTACATAGCCCAAGTAGTGGAACTGGCCGGAGAGGATGAAGTATTGCTGATTCCCGATCTGGTAGCGATGGAAGAGGCGTTGGAGCAAGCGGGCCTGCTGGCCCGCTGAAGTAGCTTCAGATCGGGAAGCTCAGGCGCGCTTCACTGCCGCCACCGCTGCGATTGAGCAGTTGCACGGTGGCGCCATGGCTCTCGGCGATGCGCTTGACGATCGCCAGCCCCAGACCGGTACCCTTGGTGGTGCGAGCACGGTCGCCGCGGGTGAAGGGAATAAACAGTGACTCACACTCGGTCGGGTCAATACCCGGCCCGCGGTCCAGTACCGCCACCACCAGATAGGGCTGAGCTGCTGCCCTACTCACGTAGGTACAGACCTCCACTCCACTACCACCATGGTTCAGCGCGTTGTCGATCAGATTGGTCATTACGCGCTTGATCGACAGTCGGCGCAATTTGATCCGGGGTACCGGCTCCAGGCACAAACGAATCTTTTCTTCTCCGGTATTGAAGGGCGCAACCACCTCGCGAATGATGTCGTTGATGTCTTCGGGTTCCACCGCTTCGGTGCTGCCATCGCGCATAAAGGCCATGAACTGGTCGAGAATGGCGTCCATATCCTCGATATCGCGGATCATGCCGTCGGTCAGGTCGGGTTCGGCGCTGGATAACAGCTCAGTAGACAGGCGCATGCGCGTCAGTGGCGTGCGCAGATCGTGCGAGACACCGGCCAGCAACAGGCTGCGATCACGGTTGGCCTGTTCCACGTCGTAGGCCATCTGGTTGAAGGCCTTGTACACCTCGGCGATCTCCGCTGGGCAACTGGTGTCCAGCAGCCGCACACTCTGTCCCTTGCCGATGCGCCGGGCGGCTTGTTCCAGGGTCTTCAGTGGCTTGTTCAACTGGCGCACGAAGATCCAGGCTGCGGCGGTCGAGAGCACACCTATGAGCATCAGCCACAGCAACACCATCCAGATACGTTGGCCGCGCAACGGGTGGGCGTAGAGTGGGACCTGCAGCCAGTAATCCTCATAGCTGGGTTGGTGTACCCAGATGGCAGGTTGACCCTGGATACGCACGCGCACCTGGGTGCGGTCACCCAGCTCGCTACGTAACTGGTTGGTGAATATACCGGTGTAGGGCCAGTGCACTTCGCCGCGGGGTACTTCGGCATGGGGAATCAGGGCGAGGCCGGTCATGCGCTCGATATCGGCCCGGGTCTCAGTATCGCTGGCCCAGTAGGAGTTGATCAGCATGGCCGTGCCATGGCTGTACTGCCGATCGACCAGCAGGTCTTCGTTGCTGACCAGGTAGAGCATGGTCAGCAGTTTGGAGAACAGGGTTACCAACAGTACCAGCAGGATGGTCCGGGCAAAGAAACTACGGGGTAGAAGGGGGTGCCAACCCGGGCCACCCTTCACGAATGTTTGCCATCCGGGACAAAGACGTAGCCTACGCCCCACACAGTCTGGATATAGCGCGGCTTGGAGGGGTCCGGCTCGAGCATGCGCCGCAGGCGTGAAATCTGTACGTCAATCGAGCGCTCCAGTGCGTCCCACTCACGCCCACGGGCCAACTGCATGAGTTTGTCCCGGGTCAGCGGCTCGCGTGGATGCTGGACCAGCGCCTTGAGCACGGCAAACTCGCCGGTGGTCAGCATGTGTACCTCTTCACCCCGGCGCAACTCGCGTGTAGCCAGGCTAAGTACAAATTCACCGAAGGTTACCTCTTCGTCCTCGCCACCGGGTGCGCCGGGCACCTGAGGCGCCTGACGGCGCAGCACGGCTTTGATACGGGCTACCAGTTCGCGTGGGTTGAAGGGCTTGGGCAGATAGTCATCAGCACCCTGCTCGAGACCGAGGATGCGGCTGGACTCGTCGCCCTTGGCGGTTAGCATGATAATCGGTGTGGCGTTTTCCTGGTCGCGCAGGCGTTTGCAGGCGGTCAGGCCGTCCTCACCCGGGAGCATCAGGTCCAGTACGATCAGCGAATAGAGCTCGCGTGCCAGCAGACGGTCCATCTGCTCGGTGTTTTCCACCGCTCGCACGCGATAGCCCTGCTCGCTCAGGAAGCGCTCAAGCAGACGACGCAAGCGGACGTCGTCGTCCACAATCAGAATTTTTTCGCCTTCGCTGGTCATACTCTGTTCCGCCTTGTCCAAGTTGCAAGCATTGTGGCTGAAGCCGCGTGTTTTGTAGCTTGCGCATTGTTACAAGAGGTTTCTTTTGTACAAGTTTTACCTGTTGCGCAAGGTACTCGCTGTAGCTTCGTCGTCACCCGGTGGGCTTGTCGCTCGGGTATACTGCTCGGCCTGTCAAAACTGATCTGGATATTTGCAGCCATGGAATCTATAGCCTCGCGTATTGCCAGCGAACTGGCCGTCCGCCCGGAGCAGGTCGACGCCACCGTCAGACTGCTAGACGAAGGCGCCAGCGTGCCGTTTATTGCCCGTTACCGCAAGGAGGTCACCGGTAGCCTGGATGACACTCAGTTGCGTTACCTGGAAGAGCGTCTGCGCTACCTGCGCGAACTGGAAGATCGACGTCAGACGATACTCTCCAGCATAGATGAACAGGGCAAACTTAGCCCGGAGCTGGCGCGCGATATTCGCAGCGCCGAGACCAAGACTCGGCTCGAAGACCTGTATCTGCCCTACAAGCCGAAACGCCGTACCAAGGGTCAGATCGCTATCGAGGCGGGACTGGAGCCGCTGGCTGATCGCCTGTTTGCTGATCCGGAGTTGCAGCCGGAGGTGGAAGCGGCTGGCTTTGTTGACGCCGAGCGCGGAGTGGCGGATGTGAAGGCGGCACTGGATGGCGCCAAATATATCCTTATGGAACGCTTCAGCGAGCAGGCCAACCTGCTGGAAACCCTGCGCCGGGCCCTGCGCGAGGATGGCCGAGTGGTGTCGAAGATGCTGCCGGGCAAAGAAGAGGAAGGCTCCAAGTTCCGTGATTACTTCGATTATGCCGAAGCCCTGAGCAAGGTGCCGTCGCACCGTGCCCTGGCGATTCTGCGTGGCCGCAACGAAGGTGTTCTGAGCGTGGCGTTGGAGCTGGGTGAGCCCGACGCACCGGCTGGCACCAGCCATCCTTGCGAAGGCATGATTGCCCAGGCGGTCGGTATTCGCGACCAGGGCCGGGCGGCAGATCGTTGGCTGGCCGAGGTGGTGCGCTGGACCTGGAAGGTCAAGCTGCTCGGGCATCTGGAAACCGAACTGCTGGGTGATCTGCGGGAGGGCGCCGAGGATGAAGCCATTCGCGTATTTGCCAGCAACCTCAAGGATCTGCTGTTGTCCGCACCTGCCGGGCCGCGGGTCACCCTGGCGCTGGATCCGGGTTTGCGCACCGGGGTCAAGGTAGTGGTGGTGGATGCCACCGGCAAGCTGGTTGATCACACCACCATCTTCCCGCACGCACCGCGTAACCAGTGGAACGAATCCCTGGCGGTGCTGGCAGCGCTGTGCAAGAAACACAGCGTCACGCTGATTGCCATCGGTAACGGTACTGCCTCGCGTGAAAGTGACAAGCTGGCCGGCGAACTGCTCAAGCTCTGCCCGCAATTGCCCATGCAAAAGATTATGGTGTCCGAGGCAGGCGCCTCGATTTACTCGGCCTCGGAGCTGGCGGCCCGTGAGTTCCCTGATCTGGATGTGACCTTTAGGGGCGCGGTGTCCATTGCCAGAAGGCTGCAGGATCCGTTGGCGGAGCTGGTCAAGATTGATCCCAAGTCGATTGGGGTCGGCCAGTATCAGCACGATGTGTCCCAGGTAAAACTGGCCCGCAGTCTGGATGCGGTAGTGGAAGACTGCGTAAACGCCGTGGGCGTGGACCTGAATACTGCCTCGGCACCTTTGCTGACACGGGTGTCGGGGCTGAATCCGAGCATTGCCCAGAACATTGTCGATTATCGAGATCAGCATGGCGCCTTCAATAGTCGTCGCGAACTGCTCAAGGTCAGTCGGCTGGGTGAGAAGGCCTTTGAGCAGGCCGCTGGATTCCTGCGGGTGATGAGCGGCGACAACCCCCTGGATGCCTCTGCGGTGCACCCCGAGGCCTACCCGTTGGTGGAGCGGATCGCCAGTCAGACCGGTCGGGATATTCGCAGCCTGATCGGAGACTCGGTGTTTTTACGCCAGCTTGAGCCTGCGCGCTTTACCGATGAGCACTTTGGCGTCCCGACCATCAGCGATATTCTCAAGGAGCTGGACAAGCCCGGCCGCGATCCGCGCCCCGAGTTCAAGGCTGCGGTGTTTCAGGACGGGGTAGAGACCCTGCGCGATCTCAAGCCAGGCATGCAGTTGGAAGGGGTGGTGAGCAATGTCGCCAACTTTGGTGCCTTTGTCGATATTGGCGTACACCAGGACGGCCTGGTGCACATTTCCATGCTCTCGCACCAGTTCGTCAAGGACCCGCGGGATGTGGTCAAGGCCGGTGACATTGTCCGGGTCAAGGTCATGGAAGTGGATATTCCACGCCAGCGTATCAGCCTGAGCATGCGTATGGATGACCAGCCGGGCGCAGTGCAGCCTGGGCGCGGCGGACAGGCTGAGCGCGGTAATGGCAAGCCCGCGGGCAAGCGATCATCAACTGAGCGCTCGGCGACCACTGGTGCGGCCCCTGCTGGCGGTGGTACCTTTGCCAACCTGTTTGCCAATGCCAAGGATCTCAAGAAGCGTTGACCATGAGCCAGCATCCGAGCCTCACTGATATCGCGAGAAACCGTATGAGCCCCTTTACCAAGTTACTGGGTGTAGAGTTCAAGTCCCTGGACAAGGGCTGTTGCACCCTGGCGTTGACTATTCGTGATGAGCACTTCAACGGTGCCGCCCGGGTTCACGGCGGGGTGATTTTCTCGTTGCTCGACTCAGCCATGGGTGCGGCGGCCTACAGCGTACTGGAAGCGCACGAATCCACTGCTACAGTGGAATGCAAGATCAATTACACCCGGGCTGTGCTCGGGGGTGAGCTGGAATGTATCGGCAAGGTGGTGCACGCCGGGACGCGCACCGTCGTTGTCGATGGCGAGATCTGGCAGGACGGGGCCCTGGTATCCAAGGCTCTGGGCACCTTCGCGCGGATCTGATACTTATCCTTACCGATCAGGCTGGCCCGCTAGGAAGCTGGCGGCCTGACCCTTTCAGGAGTGACAGCCTTGTCACCAACGTTTGAACAGAGCTTGCAGTTGCTGGCGCAGCCAGCCCAGCGCGAACGCCTGCGCGGCTGCCAACATGGTATTGAAAAGGAAAGCCTGCGGACTACGGTCGAGGGCGACCTGGCCACCACTGCGCATCCGCTGGCACTGGGGTCTGCACTTACCCATCCGAGTATTACTACCGACTACTCCGAAGCCCTGCTGGAGTTGATCACGCCGGTCAGTACCAGCCTGGACAGCCTGTTCGCGCACCTGGATAGCACCCATCGCTTCGTCTACGGCAAGTTGGCGGGTGAGCTGCTGTGGACCGAATCAATGCCATGCAAGCTGCCAGCGGTGGATGCGGATATCCCCATTGCCTGGTATGGCAGCTCGAATATCGGCATGCTCAAGAACGTTTATCGCCGTGGTCTGGCCATTCGGTACGGCAAGGCCATGCAGTGCATCGCCGGTATTCACTACAATTTTTCCCTGCCGCCGCAGCTTTGGGCAGTACTGCAGGAGCGCGATGGCGACGAGCGTTCGGCCCAGGACTACCAGTCCGATCGCTACATGGCACTGATTCGCAACTTCCGCCGCTATGCCTGGCTGCTGATGTACCTGTTCGGGGCTTCCCCGGCGGTGTGCGGGACTTTCCTGCAGGGGCGCGATCACAAGCTGTTGCCCTTGGGCGAAAAGAGCCTGTTCCTGCCCTACGCCACCAGTCTGCGCATGAGCGACCTGGGCTATAACAACAATGCCCAGTCGGGGCTGAATGTCTGCTACAACAACCTCGACAGCTACATTGCCAGCATGCAGCAGGCTATCAGTCTGCCCTATGCGCGTTATGCCGAGATGGGTACCCATGATGCCAAGGGTGAGTGGCAGCAACTGAATACCAACCTGTTGCAGATCGAAAACGAATTCTACAGCCCGATCCGGCCCAAGCGAGTCACCCGCAGTGGTGAGAAGCCGGTGCATGCGTTGGCCTCTCGTGGTGTGGAATATATCGAAGTGCGCTGCATGGACATCGACCCCTTCGTACCCCTGGGTATAGAGCCGAGCACGGCCCGCTTTCTCGATAGCTTCCTGCTCTATTGCGCGCTGCAGGAGAGTCCCGCGCTCAGTGAGCAGGGCTGTGTCGAGACCGGCGACAATTTCGCCCTGGCGGTCAAACGCGGCCGTGAGCCGGGTTTGCAGTTGAGCGATGGCGGTAAGGAGCGCGGGCTGCAGGATTGGGGTCTGAGTCTGTCGGAGGATATCGGTCGCTGTGCCGCCTTGCTCGACAGCACCCACCAGACAACGCTCTACAGCGACAGCCTGGCGCTGCAGCGGAGCAAGCTGGAAGATGCCGCGCTGACGCCCTCAGCGCGCGTGCTGGCGGCCATGGAACAACAGGGCAATAGCTTCTTCCGCTTTGCCCTGGCCCAGTCCCTGGCCCATGCAGAACACTTCCTGAGCAGGCCTCTGGATGCAGCGCAGGCCGCTGAGTATCAGGCGCTGGCTGCCGCGTCACTGGCTGACCAGCAGGCTATGGAGGCGGCTGACAGCCAGTCCTTCGATGCCTTTGTCGACAGTTACCTGGGGCAAGGCATTACTGGGTAACCAGATTGGTGAACAGCAGGTCGTCGACCAGCGGTTCACCTTCCTCTTCCTCCAGGGTATTTCTGACGACCTCCAGCGCCTCTGTTCGCAGGCGCTCCTTGCCTTCCAGGCTCGCCAGCCCTTCCAGCGTCTGCTGCCCGAACAGCCGCACCAGTGCATTGCGAATAAGTGGGTCGTGGTACTGGATCTTCGCTACAGCGGCTGGGTCGTTGGCGCGCAACGCTACGTCGATTTTCATGTATTGAATGCGCGGCCCCGGGCCAACCGTCCCGACGAATGAGGGGCTCAGCTCGATATACTGGGCTGCGGGCGATGCGGCGTCCTGGGCTTGCAACGGCAGCAGTGCAGACAGGGATACAACAAGGCAGAACAGGGCGGCACGCAACATGGGGTAGCTCCTTTGGCTTGCCCCACAGGATAGCCGAGCAGGCGGCTGGCGCCAAATCCCTGCGTGGCGGATCTTATGGGTATCAATCAATCAAGGGCATGGTGATTGACCCCGGGGGCCTGCTTCGGACTAGACTGTGTAAAAATCGACAATGGAGACATCATGAAAGCCGTTCTGTGCAAATCCTATGGTCCCGCCAGCAATCTGGTGCTGGAAGAGACTACCGATCCGGTAGCCAAGCCCAATGAAGTGGTAGTGGATATTCATGCCGCCGGAGTCAACTTCCCCGATACGCTGATCATCGAGGGTAAATACCAGGTCAAGCCGCCATTTCCGTTCTCGCCCGGCGGTGAAGCCGCAGGCGTGATTGCCAGCGTTGGGGAAAAGATTACCCACCTGCAACCGGGTGACCGGGTCATGGGCCTGACCGGCTTCGGCAGCTTTGCCGAAAAGGTCGCGATTGACGCCTCACGCATTCTGTCAATGCCGCGCGATATGGACTTTGTCACGGCTGCTGGCTTCAGCATGACCTATGGCACCTCCATGCATGCGCTCAAGCAGCGTGCGAACCTGCAGCCCGGTGAGACGCTGCTGGTGCTGGGCGCTTCCGGTGGTGTTGGCCTGGCAGCGGTAGAGATCGGCAAGGCCATGGGTGCGCGCGTGATCGCCGCGGCTTCCAGTGCCGAGAAGCTGGAAGTGGCGAAGAAGGCCGGTGCCGACGAGCTGATCAACTACACCGAAGTCAGCCTCAAGGATGCGGTCAAGGAGTTGACCAAGGGGCAGGGCGCAGACGTGATCTACGATCCAGTCGGCGGCGATTTGTTCGATCAGGCGGTGCGCTCAATCAACTGGAAAGGCCGTTTGCTGGTGGTGGGTTTTGCCAGTGGCCGCATTCCCGAGTTCCCCGCCAATCTGGCGTTGCTCAAGGGTTCTTCCATCGTCGGCGTGTTCTGGGGTGCCTTTGCCGCCCGTGAGCCGCAGGTCAACCTGGAAAACTTCCAGGAACTCTTTGCCTGGTTCAGCGAGGGCAAGCTCAAGCCGCTGGTGTCCCTGACTTACCGACTGGACCAGTACGAAGATGCGCTGGAAATTCTCAGCTCACGCAAGGCGGTCGGCAAGGTAGTGGTCAAGGTTCGTTAAAAGCAGCTGCAAGCTTTAAGCGACAAGCTGTTCGAATAGTTTGAAAGTATTTGCGTTGATGCCGAGAGAAAGCTGTTGACCGGCATAACGCAATACCCAAACTCATTAAGCTTGCAGCTTGCAGCTTGCAGCTTGCAGCTGCGCTCAAAGAGCGCCCTGATAACCTTGCTGGCGCCACGCCTCGTATATCAGTACCGCAGCACTGTTGGACAGGTTCAGGCTGCGACTGCCCGGTAGCATGGGTATGCGCAGTACCTGATCCGGCGGCAGCGCATCGCGTATTTCGGCGGGCAGCCCTCGGCTCTCAGGACCGAACAGAAACAGATCCCCCTGCTTGAACGCCACCTCACTGAATCCCCGACTACCCTTGGTACTCAGCGCAAAGATGCGCTCTGGCTGTACAGCCTGCAGACAGGCATCCAGATTGGCGTAGGTTTTTACTGCGGCAAACTCGTGGTAATCCAGCCCGGCGCGGCGCAAGCGTTTGTCATCCAGTTCAAACCCCAACGGCTCAATCAGATGCAGGCTGCAGCCAGTGTTGGCGCACAGGCGGATGATGTTGCCGGTGTTGGGTGGGATCTCGGGTTCAAGCAGGGCGATATGGAACATGGCTGGCGCGTAGGCTCTGGCATAAGAATTAGGCAAGTTTAGGCACCTGTAGCCGCAAGCATCAAGCGACAAGCTTCGAGTTGGTCGAGTAAGGGAGGAGTGTGAGGTTGGGAAACAACCATTGACGGCGGTCAGAAGGGTGCCAGATTGGTTAGCTTGCAGCTTCTTGCAGCTTGCAGCTTAAAAAAAGGCGACTCCAGCCTGCCTGAACCGGAGTCACCCCAAATACACCCAATATAGTTAAAGCATCAACCGTGCCAGGTTTCAGATAGAGGCGAATTATTCCGCTTCATCTTCGTCGTGGCCGTCGATATTCATCTCCAGTTCCTTGATCTTGCGGGTCAGGGTATTGCGGCCCCAGCCCAGCAATTGCGCGGCATCCCGGCGTCTTCCTGCGGTATGTTTGAGCGCAGTTTCGATCATGATGCGCTCGAATGCGGGTACCGCAATATCCAGCAGATTGGACACGCCACGGGCCAGTTCCTGGTCGGCCCAGGTGCGCAAACTGTGTTCCCAATGCCCGTCAGGTGCACTGTCCTGGTGCTGGGTGAGCATTTCCGGGGGCAGATCCTCGATCAGCACTTCGCGGCTGGAGGCCATTACCGTAATCCAGCGGCAGGTGTTCTCGAGCTGTCTGACGTTACCAGGCCAGGGCAGGTTGCTCAGATACTCCTGGGTCTGCGGCTTGAGCACCTTGGGTTCTACCGTCAGCTCCTTGGCTGCACGGGCGAGGAAGTGCTGCGCCAGGGCCGGGATGTCTTCACGGCGTTCCGCCAGCTTGGGAATGTGGATGCGAATGACGTTGAGGCGGTGGAACAGATCCTCGCGGAAATTCCCGGCCTGTACCAGGCCCTCCAGGTTCTGGTGGGTGGCGGCGATGATGCGTACATCTACCTTGATCGGCGTGTGACCACCGACGCGGTAAAACTCGCCGTCAGCCAGAACCCGCAGCAGCCGGGTCTGGGTCTCCGAAGGCATATCGCCGATTTCGTCGAGGAACAGGGTGCCGCCGTCGGCCTGCTCAAAACGGCCGCGGCGCTGCACTGCCGCACCGGTAAAGGCGCCCTTTTCGTGGCCGAACAGTTCGGATTCCATCAGATCCTTGGGAATCGCAGCCATGTTCAGTGCAATAAATGGATTGCGTGCACGCGGGCTGTGGCGGTGCAGGGCGTGGGCTACCAGCTCCTTGCCGGTACCGGATTCACCGTTGATCAGCACGGTGATATTCGAATGTGACAGGCGACCAATGGCGCGGAACACCTCCTGCATGGCCGGGGCTTCGCCAATGATTTCCGGTGTGCGAGCCTGGGTAGCATCCGGCTCCTGGCCTTCCTGCTCACGGCTATGGGCCAGGGCGCGGCGAACCAGGGCCACGGCCTCGTCGACGTCGAACGGCTTGGGCAGGTACTCGAAAGCGCCGCCCTGGTAGGAGGCGACGGCGCTGTCCAGGTCGGAATGGGCGGTCATGATGATCACCGGCAGCTTGGGGAACTGCTCGCGAATGCTGGCGAGCAGCTCCAGGCCGCTGGTACCGGGCATGCGAATATCGCTGATCAGTACGTCCGGATGCTGGCGCTGCAGCCGAGCCAGAGCGCTGTCGGCATTATCGAAGCAGACCGGCTCCATACCTTCCTGCTGCAGCGCCTTTTCCAGCACCCAGCGGATTGAACGGTCGTCATCAACAATCCAGACATTTTCAGCTCGGCTCATAGGGTTAGTCTCCCGGTATGGGTTCCAGTGGCAGGAACAGGGTAAATACGGTGCGGCCTGGCGTGCTCTCGCATTCAATCAGCCCTTGATGCTGGCTGATGATGTTCTGGGTGATGGAGAGTCCGAGCCCGGTGCCTTCGGCACGGCCGCTGACCATGGGGTAGAAAATGCTTTCAACAATGTCCGCCGGGATGCCGGGGCCGTTGTCTATCACTTGCAGGCGACAGACCAGTCGATGGCGAACCTGGCCTATGGTGAACTGGCGCAGGGTGCGCGTGCGCAGGGTGATGCGACCCTTGTGCAGCAAGCCGGCCTCGGCAATCGCCTGCATGGCGTTGCGTACGATATTCAGCAGCGCCTGAATCAGCTGCTCGCGGTCAGCCATGATATCCGGGATGCTCGGATCGTAGTCGCGGCGCAGCTTCAGCTCGCCCTGGGTCTCGGCTTCAATCAGGCTGAACACCCGCTCGGTGATCTCGTGAATGTTGAGCGGTTGCAGATGCGGTGGACGGTAGGGGCCGAGCATGCGGTCAACCAGATTACGCAGGCGGTCCGCCTCCTCAATGATCACGTCGGTATAGTCCCGCAAGTTTGCGTCCGGCAGCTCTCTGGCCAGCAGTTGAGCAGCGCCACGGATGCCGCCCAGCGGATTCTTGATCTCGTGAGCCAGGCCGCGCACCAATACCTTGGTCACTTCCTGTTTGGAAATCTGCGCTTCTTCCTTGGTGATGCGCAGCAGTCGATCGCGGGGATGCAGTTCCATCAGCAGCCAGTTGGCGTCAGCCGCCATGATCGGCGTGACCGAGTAATCGACCATCAGGCTCTGACCATTGTTGAGGCTGAGTTGGGCTTCTCGTTT
Organism: Pseudomonas sp.; assembly: GCA_046291745.1. Classification (GTDB taxonomy): domain Bacteria; phylum Pseudomonadota; class Gammaproteobacteria; order Pseudomonadales; family Pseudomonadaceae; genus Halopseudomonas. The sequence continues at coordinate 27,588 of JBKBSI010000017.1, forward strand.
GGTAAAGGGATGGCTGTTCTGCAGTGCATTTTCCATCGATTTCAATGCTTCCTGACCGTCTGTAAACAGCTCACTCAGGTGCTGGTGGGAAACCCGCTGGCCGCTGACTGCCAACAGCATTTCTGCTGAGGGATTCATGTAACTCAGACGCAGCCGCGTATCCAACAGCAGCACTGCAGTGGTGAGGTTGTCGAGAATCTGGCGTAGAAAGCGATCGGGCAACATAGGGGTTTCCATGGTTTGTGCAGACAAATGCAAGAAGCGAACCAATACGGGGCGCCTTTCTCATGCCGAACAGTACGGCGTGCAGTCGGCCCCTGCCGCCTCGCGCCTGGGGAGTCTCCTGCTGCCCTGCGCAGGTGAAGCAGACCCGCAAGGGCGGGCTTTCAGGCCGTCGTGAGAAACCCGTTGGAATGTCTGCTGAAGGTTGCATTCTGGCCTCGGCGTGCATGGCACTGGGCCAGATCAGAATGGGCCATGCACGGATTCAGACTTCGTATCAGTTAATTGTGCGCTAAAATGGTGCGCTCTGACACTTTGGCACGCATAAGGTGCCTGAGGTTAGGGCGTGGAGGAGAGGTCAGCCTCCGGATTGGCCGCCGCCAGGGCGCGGCGCCTGGTTGTTGCCGGTGCGGCCTGGTTGGTTAACCGAGGTGCGTTGCAGGTGCACGGTAATGGCTGAGCTGCCCTGAATCTGCTCGCCGCGTGAGTTGAATATCAGCACTCTGATGCTATGACTGCCGCGATCAATATTATGCAAGGTCATGCGTTGTACCGGCTGGTTGTTGCCTGGTACTGCTTCCTGGCGCAGTTCACCGTCAATCTCGGCGCGCAGCAGGTGTCCGCTTGAGAGCGCAGGCTCGGTATTGATGGTGAGGTTGACGCTGCCCTCATTGCTGCGGATAGCTTCGCCATCCTCTGGGCTAGCTATCTTCAGAACCCGGTAACTACCGGGTTCGCCAAGCTGCGCCTGGTCATCTTCAGTGCTGTTGAAGCCACCACTTGGGGCTGGCCTGTTCGGGCGTGGGGTCTCTACCGTATTGGTTGGCGGCAGCTCTATGGTTTGCGAGCCGGGATGCGGTTGGTCGGAGAAGATGGTATTGCCTTCTGCGTCCTTCCACTTGTAGATCTGCGCCGCAGCACTGGCGCTCATTAGCGTAATCAGCACGCCCAGGGTCAGGCGCAGATAGGTAGGTGACATGTTCTTCACTCCTGTGAGTTGTAGTCCAAGCCTTGCACTCAATTGGCTGGCTGGCAAGTCTGGTCGGACAGACGAAGAAAAAGGGCGCCCGAATGGGCGCCCTCAGACTGCTGACGAACCCACCTTTTTTGGTGGGTTTCGTTTTTCTGGGATTCGCTAAGTTCTGGCTAGCGCTGC
>JBKBSI010000180.1:0-6955 GCA_046291745.1 Pseudomonas sp.
AACAACATGCCCGGTTCATCCAGAGTGCCACCCTGATTGATGTAACCCAGCACCCGGCTGTGTTGAGGATTCGGCAGCAGCCGGGAAAGGTGCCCGCGGAAGACTTCCGGGCGCATGTGCGTGAGCATTACCCGGCGCTGGAAATGAGCTGGGAACAGGCTGTCACATTCGGCGTCGCTGGCGCTGACCTGGGCCTCGAATGCGTCCCTGGGTTGGCCAAAGCGTCCTGGCTCTTGCAGGTAGACCAGCCGCCAGCTCTGTCCGTGCTCGCTCAGCCGTTGGCTGGCGCGCAGCATCTCGCTCAATTGGTAGGCGCCGCTGGCGACCAGCAGCACAGGTTCGCCAAGTCCGGCATGTTCCCCGACCAGCAGCGCGCCCTGTTCGGCAAGCTGCCGGGATTGCTCGGGATCGAAGCGGCTTGGTGTATCACGCTTGGGAATCACCATGCAGCTGATCTGTCCGCGGGCGTTGAACACCCCAGGTAACAGGGCCAGGGTGCTGTTGTAATCCCCCGGGAAGAGTACGCGCATCACATCATGCATCTCGCCCAGCAGGGCTTCGCAGAAGGTGGTGTCCTGGTGGGATTGCTCGTTCTTGCCGTTCTCCCAGGTGTGCGAGGTGGCAATCACCGGAAAGCCCAGCCATTGCGCCGGTCGGCCAACAGCCTTTTGATGCCGGGCAAAGATCAGCTCCTGGCGAATCGCGCCAAGCATTTTCACGCAGAAGGCTTCGTAGCTTGCCACCAGATTGAGTCCGGCCTTGTTGGCCAGGCAGGCGGAAACCACGGCCTCTTCGTTCAGGGCGGTAATGATCTGACCGTCAATCGCTTCCAGCTCGCTTTCCGGATCGGTGACCCGGTGTTTCAACGCCTTGAGCACACCGGCAAGCCGGTTGCTGGCTAGTTCGTCGGGGTTGCCGACCCTGACCCTGAGGTCGCTATTGGTCTTGGCCAGCTCGACGAAAAAGCGATCCACAGCCAGCATTGGCGACAGGGTTTCGCTGGACCAGAGAATGCTCGGCATATCGGGCATGCGTGGTTCGCGCTTGGCCAGCGCGTGATCGCGTTCCAGCGTGCGGCCCTGTGCTGCATGTGTACCCAGTTGGCGACGGGCCTCCTGAAGATCCTCCGGGCTAACCCAGAGTTTGCCTGCGTGCTGATTGAACAGCTCACGCGCCTGTTCATCGTGCCGCGGGTTGGCGGGTAGGGGTAGGTTGTGCGCGGCATTTTCACCGGCACCATAAAAACCGAAACCCTTGGTAGTTTCAGCGATGGCATAGGGAATAGGCAGCGGATAGCTCAGCAGTCCGTCGCGGTATTCGCCTACGCGCCTTGCCAGGCGTTGTTCCATTTCGAACAGGGTGCAGACAAAGGCTGCCGGATCACGGCCGTCAAAGCGAATCGGATCAAAACCACAGCCCTTGAGATGCTCGACAAAACCCTCTAGTCCGCGGCTGGTGCCCAGTTCGGTACGCTGCTCTATACGCCGACCGTTGGCGATCATCACCGGCAGGGCGGTACCGCAGTCCTCGGCCCGCCACCAGCGGGGAATCCAGTCGCTGCCGCGCTGTTCTTCTGCCGCACCGTCGGAAAGAAAGGCCACCAGGGTCTCCCCTGGCAGGGGCATATGCGCATATTGCAGTTCGGCGAAGCCGAGGTATCCGCCTTCGATTATACCGCCAGCGGTGTGCGGGTTGACGTGGCTGCCCAGTGGCGCGGCTGGCCTGCCGTCGGGTAGTTGCGCATAGCCATAGAAGTCCCGCAGCAGCAAGTCGATACCCTGTTCAGCACCGTAGCGTGCGGCCTGCTCCGGAAGCAGATTGCCGGTCAGTACGTTCAGCGCATCAATGGCTGCCACGCAGTGCCCCTGGCCCATCAGCCAGCTGCGGGTGCTGCCGGTCAGGCTGTTGAGTGCCAGGTAGGCGGCATAGCCAGGAACCATATTCAGTGCGCCACCGGTATGACCCTCGGGCCGGGATTTGAAATCTTCCGCGGCCAGTGGGCTACCGTCCGGGTGATGGCGTTTGGCATAGGTCATGTGCACGACCAGCGAGAGCCCGGCGCTGGTCAGATGGTCCAGGGCAATCATCTTCTGATAGACACTGTCGATACTGGCTTGCTGACCACTTTGCTGCAGCTGATGAGCCATTCTGTAGACCGCCGCCTGGGTGGCTGGGCTATGTTCGATGACGCCATGACCTGCGCGCCAGCGGGCAAAGCTCGGGCAGTCGCTGGCGTGTTGATCAAGGGTTTCCTGTGGGGGTAAAAGCTGACTCACGGTATCGCTCCCGGTCTGTGGTGCAGGAAAAGGCCTGCAGGCAGTATAGGCAAGGGGCCAAGTACCGCTCTGACATGGATCAATCTTGGACAACTTCGAGCGGACACCGTCCCGGTTATTGCCTGCTATAGTTTCGAAGGCCTGAATAGCCGCCAAGAAAAATCATAATGAGGTGTGACCATGCAACGTTGGATCTTTGTCTTTATCGCCGGTTTCCTGGCGGTATTCTGTTTTCATCAGGTGGCCCTCGGGCTGCTGCACGCGGCGGGTGTAGTACCCTTCGCGCCCTTCAGTCTGGCACCCACCAAGCCGCTGGGGGTACCTTCGGTCGTCTCTGGCGCCTTCTTTGGCGGTTTGTGGGCATTGCTCATGATTGCTGTGCTGGATCGCCTGGGCAGTACTCTGATCTGGCTCAAGGCGGCACTGTTTGGCGGCATAGTGCTGACGCTGGTGGCGCTGCTGGTGGTCTTCCCGCTCAAGGGGCTGGGCTTTGACATGGCGCAGTTGCCGGGCCGTTTTGTTATCGGCTTTATCCTCAATGCGCTCTGGGGTATCGGTACCATCGTGTTTATCCGCGTCTTGCCGCGTTAGACCCTGTACCTGGGTTACTGTCTTCGCTGCAGTAGTACTGCACTGAAGACAGTAAATCCGCTACAATGGCGGCTTTTTCCTGACAGGATTTGTCACCATGGAAATCAATCCGATTCTGAATACCATCAAAGACCTGCGTGGCCGCTCCGAGACCATTCGGGGGTATCTTTGACTACGATCACAAACATGATCGTCTGACCGAAGTCGAACGCGAGCTGGAAGACCCCTCCGTATGGAACGACCCCGAGCGTGCGCAGTCGCTGGGCAAGGAGCGCGCGCAACTGGCGCAGATCGTCGAGACCCTGGATGAAATGAGTTCGGGTCTGGCCGATGCCTCCGAGCTGCTGGAAATGGCTGCCGAAGAGGAAGACGAGTCCGCCGTTGCAGACATCGTCACCGAACTGGCCCGCCTGCAAGCCAGCCTGGAAAAGCTTGAGTTCCGCCGCATGTTCAGTGGCGAGATGGACGCGAACAACTGCTATCTGGATATTCAGGCCGGTTCCGGCGGCACCGAAGCCCAGGACTGGGCCAATATGCTGCTGCGCATGTACCTGCGCTGGTGTGATCAGCGTGGTTTTGAAACCGAGATCGTCGAATTGTCCGAGGGTGAAGTTGCCGGGATAAAAAGTGCCACTGTTTATATCAAGGGCGAATATGTCTTTGGCTGGCTGCGTACCGAGATCGGCGTGCACCGGCTGGTGCGCAAGAGCCCGTACGATTCCGGCAACCGCCGTCACACGTCCTTCTCTGCGGTATTCGTCTCGCCCGAGATCGATGACGATATCGAGATCGATATCAATCCGGCCGATCTGCGTGTGGATACCTACCGCTCCCAGGGCGCCGGTGGTCAGCACGTTAACACCACTGACTCGGCCGTGCGTATCACCCACGTACCGACCAATACCGTGGTCAGCTGTCAGAGCCAGCGTTCCCAGCATGGCAACCGCGATACCGCGATGAAGATGCTGCGCGCCAAGCTTTACGAGCAGGAAATGATGAAGCGCAATGCCGCCGCGCAGGCGTTGGAAGACAGCAAATCCGATATTGGCTGGGGCCATCAGATCCGCTCCTATGTGCTTGACCAGTCGCGGATCAAGGATCTGCGGACCAATATCGAGAACAGCAACTGCAACGCGGTGCTGGATGGCGATCTGGACGAGTTTATTGAAGCCAGTCTGAAACAGGGGCTGTAGAGCCCCGTTTCAACCCCGCGCGATCTGTATTGCAGCTGTTCTCAGCAAATGCCAAAAATTGAATTGCAACCTTCTGGATGTCCCGATATGACCGATCAGCAGAACGACCAGCAAGCCCTCCCCGAGGAAGAAAACCGCCTGATTGCCCTGCGCAAGGAAAAGCTGGCGGCCGAGCGTGCCAAGGGCAACGCCTTCCCCAATCGTTTCCGTCGTGACAGTTATGCCGGTGATCTGCAGAAGACCTATGCCGACAAGACCAAGGAAGAGCTGGCCGAGTCGCTGATTCCAGTCAAAGTCGCGGGTCGCATCATGCTCAACCGCGGCGCCTTTATGGTGATCCAGGATATGACCGGCCGTATTCAGGTCTATGTTGATCGCAAGACGCTACCGGGCGAGACGCTGGAGGCGATCAAGCACTGGGACATGGGCGATATCATTGCAGCTGAAGGTGTTATGGCGCGTTCGGGCAAGGGCGACCTGTATGTCAGCATGACGTCGGTTCAGTTGTTGACCAAATCCCTGCGCCCGTTACCGGACAAGCACCATGGTCTGACCGATACCGAGCAGCGCTACCGTCAGCGTTATGTCGATCTGATCGTCAACGAAGACACGCGCAATACCTTTCTGGTGCGTTCGCGAGTGATTGCGCATATCCGCAAGTTTCTGGCTGAGCGTAACTTCCTCGAGGTGGAAACGCCGATGCTGCAGACCATCCCTGGCGGCGCGGCGGCCAAGCCGTTCGAGACGCATCACAATGCGCTGGACTTGCCAATGTTCCTGCGTATCGCGCCGGAGCTGTACCTGAAGCGTCTGGTGGTCGGTGGTTTTGAGCGGGTATTCGAGATCAACCGCAACTTCCGTAACGAAGGCGTTTCAACCCGGCACAACCCCGAATTCACCATGCTCGAGTTCTACCAGGCCTACGCTGATTACGAAGACAACATGGATCTGACCGAGGAGCTGTTCCGCGAGCTGGCCATGGATGTGTTGGGCAGCACCGACGTGCCTTATCAGGGCAAGGTATTCCACTTCGGCGAGCCCTTTGCGCGGCTGTCGGTGTTTGATTCAATCCTCAAGTTCTGTCCCGAGATCAGTGCGGCTGATCTGCAGGATCTGGACACTGCCCGCGCTATCGCCAAGAAAGCCGGGGCTGATGTGAAGGGCTTCGAGGGTCTGGGCAAGTTGCAGGTGATGATTTTCGAGGAGCGGGTCGAGCATCTCCTGGAGCAGCCGACTTTCATTACCCGTTATCCCTTCGAGGTGTCTCCGCTGGCGCGTCGCAGTGACGATGATCCGAGCGTGACCGATCGTTTTGAGCTGTTTATCGGTGGCCGCGAGATTGCCAACGCCTATTCGGAGCTTAACGATGCCGAGGATCAGGCCGAGCGTTTTCACGCACAGGTGGCGGACAAGGATGCCGGTGATGATGAGGCGATGCACTACGATGCTGACTTTGTCCGTGCGCTGGAATACGGCATGCCGCCGACGGCGGGTGAGGGCATCGGGATTGATCGTTTGGTGATGCTGCTCACCGATGCGCCGTCGATTCGTGACGTGATCCTGTTTCCGCATATGCGGCCTGAGGCTTAAGCCCGATACGGTGTAGGGAAAACCTGATCGGTTGGCTTGAGTGTTTGCGTGATTGGCTAGCCCCTGTGTCGGACACGCTACAAGCCGTCCATGGGGCTCGACGATAGCCATCCCTGGCTATCGACGGTCCGACACAGGGGCTAGCCAACCACGCTGCGATACTCCGTGCATGATCAGGCTTTCCGGCGGGATTGGTGTATCGGTGGAAGGGTGCTTGGGTGCGGTAGGGTGTGAGGAAAACCTGATTGGCGATTGAGGTGTGGCGCGTGCCTGGGTGCGGCCTATGCCGGACACGCTGCAAGCACATCCATGTGAGCTCGACGACGCCCGTCCAGGGCGTCGACGGTCTGGAACAGGTGACAGCCAACAGCGCTATTATGGTCCTGTGCAACTGATCAGTGTTCCTTGCCGGGCTCCGTGCTCAGTGGCTCTGCAAAGCTTGTCAGGTGCAGCGGTCTCAGACCGTCGATGGCAGGGATGCCATCGTCGAGCCTACAGGGATGTATTTACGGCGTGTCTGAGACCGTTGTACCTGACAGGCACGGACTATCCCGAAACCTACTATTCAGCCCTACATATTTTCGACAGGTGCCCCCCATGAGCCGTACCCCAAGCCTTACCGATCTGGAACAGACTGACGCTTTCCTGCGCCGACATATTGGCCCGGATGCCGCAGAACAGCAGGCCATGCTCGATACGCTGGGTGTTGACTCGCTGGATGCGCTGATCAACCAGACCGTGCCGCAAAGCATACTGCGCAAGGAACTGCTGGCTATGCAGGGTCCGCGCAGCGAGGCCGAGGTGCTGGGGTACCTGAAGAATGTGGCGAGCAAGAACGAAATCTATACCTCCTGCATCGGCATGGGTTACCACGGTACGCTGACGCCAACGGTGATCCTGCGCAACGTGCTGGAAAATCCAGGCTGGTACACCGCCTACACTCCTTATCAGCCGGAGATTGCCCAGGGCCGCCTGGAATCGCTGCTGAACTTCCAGCAGATTTCCATCGACCTGACCGGCATGGAACTGGCCAGCGCCTCGCTGCTGGACGAAGCCACCGCCGCGGCAGAAGCCATGGCATTGGCTAAGCGTGTGGCCAAGAGCAAGAGCAACCTGTTCTTTATTGATCAGGATTGCCACCCGCAGACCATTTCCGTGGTCAAGACCCGTGCTGAAGCCTTCGGCTTTGATGTGGTGGTCGATGATGTGGCTGACCTGGGTCAGCACGCCGTATTCGGTGCACTGTTCCAGTACCCGAATACCTGGGGCGAGATTCGCGATATCAAGCCGCTGATCGATCAGGTG
>JBKBSI010000181.1:0-6850 GCA_046291745.1 Pseudomonas sp.
GCTACCAGTTTCTGCACGGCAGCACCCTGCACCTGCTCGGCAACATGTACTGTCTATGGATCATTGGTGACAATATCGAAGACGCCCTGGGCCACCGCGCCTACCTGGCGCTGTATCTGGTAGCGGGTGTAGTAGCGGCGATTGCCGAGCTGTTGTGGGTCTACCTGACCGGCAACTGGTCCATGCTGCTGGTCGGCGCCAGCGGCTCGATTGCCGCCCTGTTCGGGCTCTACCTGATGTGGTTCCGCTTCTCGAGCCTGACCTTCATGTTTATCGTCTACCAGAAGAAGCTGGCGCCGCAGTGGTTCTTCCTGATCTGGTCGGGTCTGAATCTGTTTGGAATGTTGCAGGGCGAGGCTGGAGTGGCCTACGCCGCGCACCTGGGAGGCTTTGCCTTCGGGCTGCTGGCTGGGTATCTGCTGCGCCCCCGGGTCGAGCGTGACAACCCCCTGGTGCGACTGCTGAATGCGCCCGAAGCACGTTTGCGGCGCTAGGGGTCAAAACGCAAAGGGGGCTTTAGCTACGTAACTGCCGATACAGCCCCTCGACCTTTTCCCGGGCCCATGGCGTCTTGCGCAGAAAGGTCAGGCTGGATTTGATGCTCGGGTCGCTGGTAAAGCACTTGATATTCACCAGCTGGCCGAGCTGCTCCCAGCCGTAATGCTCGACCAGCTCGGTGACCACCGCCTTCAGCGTTACCCCATGCAGCGGGTCAGCATGCTGCTGCTCAGCCACGCGGGCTGCCCTGCACTGCTTCGGCGGACTCATCCTTCTTCACGCGAATGCGGCTACCCGCCACTTCCAGATTGTTCAGCGCCTTGATCGCCGCTTTGGCATCGTCGTGCTTGGGCATTTCGACAAAGCCGAAGCCCTTGGAGCCGCCGGTGACCTTGTCCAGCACCAGGGTGCATTCGGTTACCAGGCCATGGCCTTCAAACAGGGTGCGCAGCTCGGTTTCAGTGGTGGTACGGGCAAGATTGCGAATCAGCAGTTTCATGGGCGGTCCGTGGTAGAATGCGATCCACACAGTATACGCCCATCCGGCCCGGGCTTCACGGGCAAGCGCTGCCGACTTCGTACCCCGGCGGCCAGTGCTCCAGCGTCTGAGGCTTGCATGCCAGCTTCCTTTGTCAGTATCGGCCTGATCAACCCCAAAAGCCCGACCAACGTCGGCGCGGTCATGCGCGCGGCTGGCTGCTATCAGGCCAGCGAAGTGCGCTACACCGGTGCCCGCTACGCGCGCGCCGCACGTTTTCATACCGACACCAAGGATATCAGCCTGCGTATTCCGCTAAGAGGAGTCGCAGACCTGCTCACCGAGCTGCCAACTGGCACGCGGATCGTCTGCGTCGAGCTGGTGGAAGGCGCCACCCCATTGCCAAACTTCGTGCATCCCGAGCAGGCGCTCTACGTGTTTGGCCCGGAGGACGGCAGCATTGATCAGGAACTGGTCGATCGCGCTGACGCAGTAGTCTATGTACCGACCATCGGCTGCATGAATCTGGCCGCCACGGTCAACGTGCTGCTCTACGACCGACTGGCAAAATCCGGTCAGGCGCAGGGCAGCGACACACTGATTCGCAGTAGTCGCGATACCAACAATCGGGTGCGGGTCAAACATGTCTGAGCCAACCGGCAAGCCCAGGTCCGCCACCGAATATCACGACGTGGTTATCCTCGGCGCCGGTGCGTCCGGCCTGCTCTGCGGTTTTACCGCCGCGCGTCGTGGGCGGGATGTGCTGATCCTCGAGCGGGCCAACAAAATCGGCAAGAAGATCCTCATGTCCGGCGGTGGGCGCTGCAACTTTACCAACCACTTTGTCGAGGCCGACAATTTCCTCTCCGACAATCCGCACTTCTGCAAGTCTGCGCTCAACGGCTACACCCAGTGGGACTTTATCGCGCTGGTAGAGCAGCACGGCATCGCCTACGAAGAGCGCAAACACAGCCAGCTGTTTTGCCAGGACTCGGCCAAGGACATAGTGGCCATGCTGCTCGATGAGTGCGAGCAAGCCGGGGTGCAGATACGCACCCATTGCGAGCTGGAAGAGGTAACGGCGCTGACCGAGGGCGCCGCGCGCTACCAGCTAAGCGTGCAACAGGATGGACGGCGGCGGCGCATCAATTGCCAATCACTGGTGATAGCCACAGGCGCGCTATCGGTGCCGACCCTGGGCGGCAGCGGCATAGGTTACGAGATTGCCCGGCAGTTCGGCCTGGCACTGACCGAGCGCCGGGCCGGGCTGGTGCCCTTCATGTTCAGCGACAGCACCAAAGGACTGTGCGAGCGCCTAACCGGCACCGCGCTGGAAGTCAGCGTGAGTTGCAATGGCCAGACCTTTACCGAGAACCTGCTGTTTACCCATCGCGGCCTCAGCGGCCCGGCCATGCTGCAGATTTCCAACTACTGGTATCCCGGCGACGCGCTGGGGATCAACCTGCTACCGCACACCGACGCCAGCCAATGGTTGCTCGAGAGCAAGCGCGAGCAGGGACGCAGCCGCCTGAGATCGGTACTCAGTCAACTCATGCCCAAGGCACTGGTCAGTGAACTGCAGGCACTCTGGTGGGCGGACAAGGAGGATACGCCACTCGCCGAGTTTGGCGATAAAGAGCTAGCGCGGATTGGACAACTGCTGGGCGACTGGCAACTCAAGCCTTCAGCCACCGAGGGTTATCGCACCGCAGAAGTTACCCTCGGCGGCGTGGATACCGCCGGCATCAGCTCCAAGACCATGGAAGCCGAGCAGCAGCCAGGGCTGTATTTTATTGGCGAGGTGCTGGATGTCACTGGGCACCTGGGCGGCTTCAATTTCCAGTGGGCCTGGTCCTCCGGCTACAGCGCCGGGCAGGCAGTCTGAGCGCAGCACGCAGCAACCGAAACTCCCAGAGCTTATTGCTCAGCCAGCGGCGAACGGCGGCGGAATAGCGCCAGGAGCAGCAGCATAGCTATGCCACTGTGCAGCAGGAACGGCATTACCAGCGGGTACCGGCTGTACAGACTGCCTCCAGAGTCCGCCGCAAAGGGCATTGGCGCCACCAGCTCGGAGCGCAGGAACGCCTCGGTCTTGGCGGTGATACGCCCGTTGGGCGCTGCGACCACCGAGGGTCCATTGTTGATCAGATGAATCATCGGCACCCGGTTCTCCACTGCGCGAACAACCGACATTGAGGCATGCTGGAACGGCTGCGTACTCTCACCGAACCAATTATCCTGAGACACGAACAGCAGCACCTTACCCGCCGCATCCGCACCTATGGCTTCAGCAACAAAACGCGGGAAAGCCGCCTCGTAGCAGATCTTGGGCATGATGCGCATACCATTGACCTCGAATACCTCATGCGTATCCCCCGGGTGCAATGGCCGCAGAAATTCGCCGAAGAAGTAGTTGGTCAGCCAGCCAATACCGGGCAAGCGAAAGAAATCCGGCAAGTACTCGCCGAAGGGCATCAGCACCATCTTGCGGTATAGGCCCTGCTGCTCCCCATAGGTATCCAGGTGCACCAGGGAATTGAAATCGTAGGATTCACCTTCAGCCCAGGCCTGTTCGGCATCATGCAGGATCAGCGGTATACCCAAGCGCTGAAGCACTTCAGCGTAGCCCAAACGCACGGTGTAGAGCTCGAAGTAGCCCTTGTATCGCGCTTCTGGCCAGATCACCAGCTCTGCACCTTCCGCCGCCAGGCGCTCGGTGGCAGCCAGCTCTTCCGGGTACTCACGACTAAAGCCCTTCGGTGGCTCGGGCACGCCCAAGGTCACAGCATCATTCGGCTGCACCAGTCCAATCTGCCGGGTTTCCCAACCAAGAATGCGTTGATCCCACTGGTGCAAGGTCACAAAGCCGTAGCCGAACCAGGCCACCAGCACGCTGGAGGCCACCAGCATGGGCACCCGCTGCCGAGGGCTGCGGTTCACCAACAACTGGTACAACAGCACCCCGGTCAAGAGCATGACGATATCCATACTCTTGACCCCCAGCAGCGCGACACCCTGCAAACCCAACAGGAACTGCGACTGCGCCTCGGCGTAATAGACACCAAAGAGCAGCGGATAAAAATTCATCAGGACCACCATGCACAGCGGAAAGCTGAGCAGATCCCAGTTCGGCAGGCGGCGTGAGACCCAGCGGAACAACAGCGCAGAAAGGCCAACCGACAACCCGGCATAGCACCAGAAGGCCAGCCCGAGCACAAGGGCCGAGGACCAACTGAGGTCACGCAGGTTGATAATGAAATCGATAATCCAGTAGCTGGCAATAGCGAAGTAAAGCGTACCGCTCAGCCAGCCGAGTAAAAACGCGCTGGACAACCGAGTCTGATGCAGAGCCAAGAGCAACGGCACGCTGCCGATCCAGGCAGTCCAGTACAGGCCCTGGTCAAACCAGGGAATACCCAACAGCAGGCCACCGGTCAACGCCAGCAGAATGCGCACTACCCCATTCAGCGGCGCAGATAAAACCCGCGGTGCCGGTACAGCAATCGCAGGTGCGGGATCAAGCCGTGACATCTCGGGTCTCCAGCAACAAACTGATTCGGAAGGGCCAGTTGAATCCATTCAGCATAGCTTGGGCACGTTAGTCAGCGTACCCGCGAACGGCAATACCCTGTTCGGGTGAAATCTGCCCGGCGTAGCCACCGGCTTTATCATCGCGAGCACTGCCACAGGCGAAAAAAGCCGGTATTCTTGCTGCAAATACAAACAGGAACCCAAGCTATGCCACCTTGGTTAACCGGCACCCTGACGTGCCTGATGATTCTGCTCAGCACCCTGATCGGGATTGGCCCGATGCTCCTGATCGGGCTGCTGAAGGCTGCCATACCGGTAAAATCTTTCCAACGACAATGTTCTCGAGCTGTGATGTGGATCGCTGAAACCTGGGCAGAAAGTGTCAAATGGGTGTTCAACCTGATGACCCCAACCCACTGGGACATCCGCTGTGACGGCCCACTTGATCCGCAGCATTCCTATCTGGTGATCAGCAATCACCAGTCCTGGGTCGACATTCCGGCGTTACTGCAGGCGTTCAATCGCAAGACCCCGTATTTCAAGTTCTTCCTGAAAAAGGAACTGATCTGGATACCCTTTCTCGGGCTGGCCTTCTGGGCGCTGGACTATCCGTTCATGAAGCGCTACTCCAAGGCCCACCTGGCTCGCCGCCCACAAGATAAGGGCAAGGATCTGGAGATAACCCGCCAGGCCTGCGAGAAATTCCGCGACCTGCCTGTCACCGTGGTCAACTTCCTGGAGGGCACGCGCTTTACCCCAGCCAAGCACCAACAACAGGCATCGCCTTTCCAGCGCCTGTTGCAGCCCAAGTCTGGTGGTGTGGCCTTCGTCATGGCCGCTCTGGGCGAACAGATGAAGTCGATGCTGGATGTCACCATCCTCTACCCGGAGGGCAAACCTCCAGGCTTCTGGGCGCTATTGTGCGGCAAGGTGGAGCGGGTAGTGGTGGATATCCGCCACGTGGAATTGTCCTCGGCCCTGTTCGCCGGTGACTACAGCAACGACCCGGCGTTCCGCGCCGAGTTTCAGCAGTGGGTAAACCAGCTTTGGCAAGACAAGGACCAGCGGCTGTTGGCATTGCGCGAAGAGCTGCGCTGATCAGGCCTCTGCGCAGGCAATACAGGTTTCAGCTGCGGGCAAGGCCTGCAGCCTTTCTGCGCCGATAGCCTCACCACAGGTAGCGCAGGAACCGTATTGCCCGGCATGGTAGCGCCTTATTGCCGCATCGACCTGCTGCAGCGCGTATCCTGCCTCCTGCAGCAGCGCCTGCATGACCTCATCGTTCTCGCGCTCTTGAGCCTGCTCGGCGGAATCTGCAGAGTGCGCCGCGGTCAGGTCCCGACTCAGGGCTGTCTGCCTTTGCAGGTACTCTTCGCGTAGTTTCTCGAGGGTTTGCAGTCTGGTGTCTTGCATGGTGCTCTCCTTGAATTGACGACTCAGATAACAGGTGCACACCAGCTTGAGGCAGCGGCCTGCCAACTACCTTGACCCAGATCAGTTCAGAGCCTTGAGGGCTTGCTCAAGCGACTGCACCGGCATATCCAGAGCCTCGCCGACACCACTATTGGTCAACCTGCCCTGGGCAACATTCAACCCATCCAGCAGGTGTCGATCCTCGCGCAATGCCTGCGCGAGACCCTTGTCCGCCAATGCCAGCACGAAGGGAAGTGTTGCATTGTTCAGCGCCTGGGTAGCGGTGCGTGCCACCGCACCAGGCATGTTGGCAACACAATAGTGGACAATACCCTCCTCTACGTAGGTTGGGTCGGCATGGGTAGTGGGCCGGGAGGTCTCGGCACAACCGCCTTGGTCGATGGCGACGTCCACTAGTACCGCACCGGGCTGCATGCGAGTAAGCAAATCACGGGAAATTAGGCGCGGCGCAGCGGCGCCTGGGATAAGAACCGCACCTATGACCAGGTCGGCTTCAACCAGTTGCTCCTCCAGAGTCACCGTGGTCGAGTACAGCGTCTGAATTCGGTTGCCATACTGGCTGTCCAGGCGCCGCAGTACCTGCGGATTGCGATCCAGCACCCGCACCTCGGCACCCATGCCCACTGCCATGGCGAGTGCATTGCTACCGACCACACCGCCGCCCAGGATAACCACCTTACCGCGGGGTACGCCGGGAACGCCGCCAAGCAGCACGCCGCGTCCGCCCCGCGCCTTTTCCAGGCAACCGGCTCCAGCCTGCACCGCCATACGTCCAGCCACTTCCGACATCGGCGCCAGCAAAGGCAAGCCACCGTACTGGTCGGTCACGGTTTCGTAGGCGATACAGCAGGCACCTGAGGCCAGCAGGTCTTCAGTCTGCTCCCGGTCGGGGGCCAGATGCAGATAGGT
>JBKBSI010000182.1:0-6813 GCA_046291745.1 Pseudomonas sp.
GACAACCTGGCAAAAGGGTACTTCGCAGACGAAGGTATGCTGGCTTACGTCAAAGGCGTTCAGCGTCAGGAACTGCGTCAGGGTATCGCCTGCGTCAAGCACCAGAACATGGCTGGCTCCGATATCGGCGACAACCATAAAGAGTACTTCGCTGGCGAAGCAGCTCTGAAAGCAAGCGGTAAAGACAACACCATGAACCAGTTCGGCTGATAGCTGCCTGATTCAAGGTTGTCAGAAGGCCACCCTCGGGTGGCCTTTTTTATATCCGCTGGTCCGGCATTGCTGCCGAAACCGAGCAACTCCAGTACAATGCGCCCCTTTCCAATGCGGCAGCTCAGGCTGCCCACAGATGCAACAGGTTCAATAGCATGGCTCGTCTTACCCTGGAATTTCCCGAGAATCAGTTCTACTTCACCACCCAGTTGACGGTGCGTATCACCGACATCAATTCGGGCAAGCACCTGGCCAACGATTCAATGATTTCAATGATCTCCGAAGCCCGTGCGCGCTTTCTCTATCAGTTTGGTATCGAGGAAGTCAGCGACAAGGATACCGGCATTATCGTTACCGATCTGGCTACCACCTACAAGCGCGAAGCCTTTGCCCGCGATGCCCTGATCTTTGAGGTCGGGATGATGGACCTGAACAAGTATGGTGGCGATATCATCTTCCGCATCACCAAGGCGATTGGCGGCGAACTGGTGGCGCTAGCCAAGTCTGGCTTCGTATTCTACGACTTCACCACATCCCAGGTTACACCGATGCCAGAAGACTTTCGCCTGCGCTTCCCAGGTGTGAATCATATCTAGCCGAGCTACCGGCAGATTACTTCAAGCATAAAAAACCCGGCCTAAGCCGGGTTTTTTTACTCAGGAGCAGTTCTTAGCGAACTTCAACCTGGGCTTCTACTTCTGCTTCTACACGACGGTTCATCGCACGACCTTCGTCTGTCTCGTTGTCAGCAATTGGGCGAGCTTCGCCGTAGCCAACAGAGCTGACGCGGGAAGACTCAACACCTTCGTTGACCAGAGCTTGACGCACGGCATTGGCGCGACGCTCGGACAGGTTCTGGTTGTAGCTATCGCTACCGACGGAGTCAGTGTGACCTTCAACAGTAGTAGTTACTGAAGGATAGGTCTTCATGAACTCGGCCAGGCTCTGAATGTCCTGACGGAATTCAGGGCGGATAGTGTCGCGGTCGAAGTCAAACTTCACGTCCAGCTCAACGCGCACGGACTGCATTTGCGGCTCAGGCTGGGGAGCCGGAGCAGGTGCAGGAGCCGGAGCAGGTTGGGCAACAGGAGCCGGAGCAGCAGCGCCGCCGAAGTTCAGACCCATGCCAACGCCAGCTTGCCATTCAGTGTTGCGGCTGTCGAAACCGTAAAGAACGTCTGCACCAGCTTTCACGAAGAAGTGATCGCTGAGGTAGTTCTTCACACCGAAGCCAACAATACCCATGGTGGTGCGGTCACGCTGGCTAGTGCCAACCTGATCCAGCTCCTGGTGACCCAGACCACCGGATACGTAAGGACGGATAGCGCCTTGGCCGAAGTGGTAAACAGCTTCAACAGCCATCAGGCGACCGTCGATACTTTCGCCGTTAACATCAGCATCGAGGTTGCGGTAAGTACCGAGATTGACATTCAGCAGTACGTCATCGGTCAGGAAGTAACCAATGCCACCACCCACCAGCGTACCGTCGCTCAGGTCACGGTAGCTGTCAGTGAAGTAGCGCTTTGCAAACGCTTCCACTTCAACGGAACCCGCGCTCTGTGCCATGGCAGGCATGGTAGAAGCCGCGACTACGGCACCAACAACGATACCCAGAGTGTTTTTCAATTTCATCAGTGAATCCCCATCAAATCCATTAGGACGTTAACTTGCGCAAAACTCTTGGCAAGTATAACAGAAAACTGGCAACACAAAGCAAATACAACTCATTTAAAAGGGACTGTCTATATTCTTACGAAGTTTTTCAAGCGCCCTCTTATAACGCATCTTGGTAGCGCTTAGGCCCATATGCATAATATCGGCTATTTCCTGAAACTCGAGTTCAGCAATAAAGCGCAGCACCAGAATCTCGCGATCCACCTGGTTTACATGCACCAGCCAGCGATCAAGACTGGCGCGATCGGTAACCTGATCTGCAGTGCTTTCGACCAGTTCATCCTGGGGATCGTGGTCCAGGCTGAGGGCGTCCATCAAACGGCGCTTGCGCTTCTCCTTGCGGTATTGGGTTATACACTCATTATAAGTAATGCTGTAAAGCCAGGTCTTGAATTTGGCCTTGCCTTCAAACTGCCTTAAGCCATGTAACACTTTAAGCATAACTTCCTGACAGACATCATCCGCATCCCGGTCGTTGCCCAAATAGCGGGCACAGACATTGAAAAGTGTGCGCTGGTAACGGCGCATCAGCTCTTCATAAGCCTGGGTATTGTGGAACAACTCGCGATTTGCCCTGGCCACCAGCTCCTCATCCGTGAGGCTGGCGGGGTTATAGCGCGTTGTCGTATGCGGGCTAGTCAAAGGTTACGGTCATCGTCAGGCTAAGGCCGGGATCTCAGCGGCTAACGCGCTGATCGATAAGGGCGCGGTTAGCAATGGAAATCAGTTGCCCCTGGTCGTCCAGCAACTGGGTTTTTACCGTACCTATTTCCTCAATGGTGCCTTCAAGGTCGTCAATCCGGATACGGTCGCCGACTTGGTAGAGTTCACGTACGTATATGCCAGCGATGATCTGCGACACCACCTGCCGACTCCCCAGCCCCAACGCCAGTGCGGCAGCCGCGCCAAATGACACCAGTACAATGGCAATAACTGTGTTCAGCAGGGCCGTCTCGATCTGTAACTGACCGATAGCCAGGGACACGGTAATAATCACCAGCAGTCCCTGTACAAAGCGGCCCAGACCCGCAGCATAATCTACGCCGATACTTTCGGCGGCGCCGCGAACCACGCCATTGACCAGATGCGAGAGCAACAAACCAGCGAGCAAAATAAGGGCTGCGCCAAGAACCTTGGGTAAGTACAGGGTAAAGGCGTCCAGCGTCGATGAGACCCGGGCCAAGCCGAGGGTTTCCGCTGCTGAAACGATAAAGGTGAGCACGATAAACCAGTAGACGATCTTGCCGATAACCGTAGACACCGGAGCGGCAATGCCAATACGCCGGAGCATCTTGTTCACGCCGGCACCGGTCATCAGCCGGTCAAGGCCCAGCTTGGCCAGGCCCTTGCTCAACAGGGTATCGATAACCTTCGCAACGACAAAGCCAATAAGGACTATCAGCAGCGCCGCCAACAGATTGGGGATAAAAGCCGCCATCTTGGCCCAGAGGCCGGACATGGCGTTGACAAAGCTATTACTCCAGGCGTCGAATTCCATGATTCTTCCCTATGATTGTTGATCTGGCTGGTCTGACTGGTCGGCGGCCGCACGGCGGCGGCTCTCGGGCCGGGCATGTCGCAAGCCGCGGGCACCGCCCTCGGACAGCACCCAACCCCAGCGCGCAAACAGATTGATCAGATCGAATACACCAGCATGCAGGTGCGCCTTGTGCAACACCCGTTCAAGGCGTTGCTCATCTATATCAACAAGGGGTTCGGACTCGCCGCGCATCAATTCGCGCAGACGGCTTTCAATCGGGTCTTCCATGCGTGCTCTCCGGAAACCAGGTTTACCCTGGGTAGACGCACGGCGCCGGGCAAATGTCACCGCCTGGATAAAACCGCCGCCCTCCACCACTCAGGACGGCATGCTCAGTGGCTCAGGCGAAACAATGATGCCGTTGTTGTCGGCGTAGACATACTCACCCGGACGGAAGGTTACGCCGGCGAAGGTAACGACCACATTGAGATCGCCAATGCCGCGCTTGTCGGTCTTCATCGGGTGACTGGCAAGCGCCTGAATACCCAGCGCTGTTTGCGCCAGAATATCCACGTCGCGCACGCAACCATAGACGATGATGCCCTCCCACCCATTCTTGGCAGCCTTCTCTGCCAACATGTCACCCAGCAGTGCACGGCGCATGGAGCCACCGCCGTCTACCACCATGACCTTGCCACGGCCATCGAGCTCAACCTGCTCCTTGACGACCGAGTTGTCCTCAAAGCATTTGACGGTGACGATCTGGCCGCCAAAGGAGTCATGCCCGCCGAAGTTGCTGAACATCGGCTCGACCACCAGTACGTCCGGGTAAGCATCACAGAGATCAGGGGTAATGTAATGCATCAGCTTTCTCCTGCATTGGTGTTTTCGGCCAGGAAGAACCAGGTATCCATAACCGAATCCGGGTTCAGTGACACGCTTTCAATCCCTTGCTGCATCAACCAGCGCGCCAGATCGGGGTGATCCGACGGGCCCTGCCCGCAGATGCCGATGTATTTGTCGGCGGCCAGACAGGCGGAAATGGCCATGCTCAGCAGTTTTTTCACTGCGGCATTACGCTCATCGAACAGGTGCGCAATGATACCGGAATCACGGTCCAGCCCCAGGGTCAGCTGGGTCAGGTCATTGGAGCCGATAGAGAAGCCGTCGAAATGCTCCAGGAACTCTTCGGCCAGCAATGCGTTGGCAGGCAGCTCGCACATCATGATCAGGCGCAGGCCGTTTTCACCGCGTTGCAGGCCGTTTTCCGATAGCAGCTCTACCACTTGCTTGGCTTCACCCACGGTACGCACGAAGGGCACCATGATTTCCACGTTGGTCAGGCCCATTTCGTCACGCACCCGCTTCATGGCCCGGCACTCGAGCTCGAAGCAGTCGCGGAAGGAATCACTGATATAGCGCGAGGCGCCGCGGAAGCCGAGCATTGGATTCTCTTCTTCCGGCTCGTACAGGCGTCCGCCAATCAGATTGGCATACTCGTTCGACTTGAAGTCAGACAGGCGCACAATGACCTTTTTCGGCCAGAAGGCGGCGGCCAGAGTACTCACCCCTTCCACCAGCTTTTCCACGTAGAAGCCGACCGGATCGTCATAACCGGCGATACGCTTCTCGACGCTGTCCTTTACATCGGCAGGCAGACTGGCGAAGTTCAGCAGCGCCTTGGGGTGCACGCCGATCATACGGTTGATGATGAATTCCAGACGCGCCAGACCTACACCTTCATTGGGCAGGTTGGCAAAATCGAAGGCCCGATCCGGGTTGCCGACGTTCATCATGATCTTGAACGGCAGCGCTGGCATGGCGTCGACGCTGTTGGTGCGAATATCGAAGGACAACTGCCCTGCGTAGATAATGCCGGTATCACCCTCAGCACAGGAGACCGTCACTTCCTGATCATCACGCAGTACGCTGGTCGCGTTGCCGGTGCCCACGACCGCGGGAATGCCCAGTTCGCGGGCGATAATGGCGGCGTGACAGGTACGGCCACCGCGGTTGGTGATAATTGCACTGGCGCGTTTCATCACCGGCTCCCAGTCCGGATCGGTCATGTCTGAAACCAGCACGTCACCTGGCTGCACCCGATCCATTTCCGAGGCATCCCGAATGATCCGCACCGGCCCTGCGCCAATGCGCTGACCAATGGCGCGGCCCTCGACCAGTACCTGACCCTTTTCCTTGAGCAGATAACGTTCCATTACATTGACGTTATTGCGGCTTTTCACCGTCTCCGGCCGGGCCTGGACGATATACAACTGGCCGTCATCGCCGTCTTTGGCCCATTCGATGTCCATCGGACGACCGTAGTGGCGCTCAATGGTCATGGCCTGACGCGACAGGTTCACCACTTCTTCGTCGCTCAGACAGAAGCGCGAGCGCTCTTCCTTGTCGACTTCGACGGTCTTGACCGAGCGACCGGCACTGGCCTCGTCGCCATAGATCATCTTGACCGCCTTGCTGCCCAGGTTGCGGCGCAGAATGGCCGGACGACCGGCCTCCAGCGTGGGCTTGTGCACATAAAACTCGTCAGGATTGACGGCGCCCTGAACCACGGTCTCACCCAGCCCGTAAGCACCGGTGATAAAGACCACGTCGCGGAAACCGGATTCAGTGTCCAGGGTAAACATCACCCCGGCAGTCCCGGTTTCCGAACGCACCATGCGCTGTACACCGGCCGAGAGCGCTACCAGCTTGTGATCAAAACCCTGGTGCACACGGTAGGAAATCGCCCGGTCATTGAACAGCGAGGCAAACACCTCTTTGGCTGCGCGGATCACGTTGTCCACGCCACGAATATTCAGAAAGGTTTCCTGCTGACCAGCAAAGGAGGCATCCGGCAGGTCTTCAGCGGTAGCCGATGAGCGCACCGCTACGGCCAGATTGTCGTTAGTCCCGCTAAGGGTCGCAAAAGCCTCACGGATAGCCTGATCCAGCGCTTCCGGGAAGGGCGCATCCATGATCCATTCGCGGATCTGCGCGCCAGTGCGCGCCAGCGCGTTGACGTCTTCCACATCCAGCGCATCCAGCGCGGCATGGATGCGTTCATTAAGACCACTCTGTTCCAGGAAGTCGCGATAGGCTTGAGCCGTGGTGGCAAAACCGCCGGGAACCGATACACCGGCGTGGGCCAGGTTGCTGATCATCTCGCCAAGGGAGGCATTCTTGCCCCCTACCCGCTCGACATCACCAGCACCCAGTTGCTCGAAGGACACTACGTACTCTAACAAGGTGATCTCTCCGTAATTCAATGAATTGTATGCCCCCGCAGGGGATATCTGGCCTGTCTGACACAAATACGCCACAATGCCGAGATCGAGACCAGACCGCCGACACACCTGTCCCGGACACTCAGCCACTGACATCTTAAGGCTTCGCGCATGAAACGCACCGCTTTTTTCATCTCCGACGGTACCGGCATTACTGCTGAA
>JBKBSI010000183.1:0-6803 GCA_046291745.1 Pseudomonas sp.
CGGCCCGCTATTGTTCTGGCCCGGCATGGTCGGGCAGTTTATGCGCTACCTGCCCGCCACCGTCATCATCGCGCTGCTGGCCTCATTGATGATGGCACTGATCTTTTTGCCAGTGCTGGGCTCGCTCAAACGCCATAAACCGGCTACCACAGGCGTGGGCGTCAGCCGCGCAGGCAAAGCCTACGGCAAGCTGCTGGCCAGGTTGCTGCGCAGGCCGGGCATGACCTTCACCGGCATGTTGTTAGCCATCGCGCTTATTTTTGTCGCTTACGGCAGCTTCAATCACGGTGTGGAATTCTTTCCCGCAGTAGAGCCGGAGTCCGCCCAGGTGCTGGTGCGCGCGCGTGGCGACCTGTCCATCCATGAACGCGATGCGTTGCTGCAACGGGTAGAGCAGCGGCTGCTGGGGCTGCCGGAAGTGAAGGCGCTATACGCACGTTCGCTGGTTACTGCCAGCAACGAGCTGCCGCCGGATGTGGTGGGTACCTTGCAGTTCCAGTTTATCGACTGGCACGAGCGTCGCCGGGCCGCAAACATTCTGGATGATATGCGCGACCTCACGGCTGACGTACCCGGGGTTATTCTCGAGTTTCGTCGTCAAGAAGACGGCCCCGCAGCGGGCAAGCCGATTGAGTTGCAGGTAAGCGGCACGGACCAGGACGACATAGCAGAAGCGGTTGAGCAACTGATTGCCGAGATGCAAAGCCTGGGTGGTTTTGTCGACATCGAAGACGACCGCAGCCTGCCCGGTATCGAGTGGCGGGTAACCGTCGATCGCGCAGCGGCGGCACGCTTTGGTGCCGACGTGCTCACCGTAGGTAATGCCGTACAGATGGTTACCAACGGCCTGCTGCTGGCCCAATACCGCCCTGACTACGCCAGTGACGAGGTGGATATCCGCGTGCGCTTCCCGCAGAACTGGCGCTCGATAGAAGACCTGACCCGCCTGACCGTGCAAACGCCGCGCGGCCAGGTGCCAATCAGCAACTTTGTAACTGTTGCCCCGGCGCCAAAGACCAGCGTGATTAATCGCATCGACGGTAATCGTGCAGTCACCATCAAGTCCGATCTGGCCGAAGGTGTACAGGTCGGTGAGCGACTTAATGCGCTGCTCAATAGCGGGGTGGATCTGCCCCAGGGTGTGCTGGTCAATACCGCCGGTGAAGGGGCAGACCAGCAGGAGGCGGCCAACTTCCTGGGTACTGCCTTTGTGGTCGCCATCTTCCTGATGCTGTTGATTCTGCTGGTGCAATTCAACAGCTGGTACCAGGCCCTGTTGGTCATGTCAGCTATCGTATTCTCCACTGCCGGGGTGCTTATGGGGCTGCTGCTTAACAGCCAGCCGTTCGGCATCGTCATGGTCGGCATGGGCATCATTGGTCTGGCAGGCATCGTGGTGAACAACAACATCGTACTGATCGATACCTACAACCAGATCCGCGCTGAAGGCCTCTCTGCGCTTGAAGCCGCCCACCAGACCGGCTGCCTGAGGCTACGCCCGGTGTTGCTCACATCCATTACCACGGTACTGGGACTGATGCCGATGGTGCTGGCGGTCAACGTCAATCTGCTTGAACCCAGCCTGGGCTTTGGCGCGCCCTCAACCCAATGGTGGACCCAGCTGTCCAGCGCCATTGCTGGCGGGCTGACCTTCGCAACCATACTGACGCTGTTTATTACGCCCTGCATGCTGGTGCTCGGGGATAATATCCGTGAGAGGTTTGCGGCTCGGCGGGCAATCCGTCAGCAGTCTTGAGTAAGCCACTGCTTCAGCAGGCTCACGCAGGTCTCTATCTCGCGCTCGCTGGCGCTGGCAAAACCCATCACCAGACCGGTTTTGCCAGCATCGCCGATAAAGTGTGAGCTCAGCGGCGTGCTGCCAAAGCCCTGGGTTCTCAGCCAGCGGCTCAGCGCCAGATCATCGAACTTGCCCTCCAGCACCAGATGCATACCCGCACTCTCCGCAATCGGCGTGACCAACCCCGCAATCTCCTCGCTAACTCGCCTCTCAAAGCGCAGCCATTTATCCCGGTATAGCTGGCGCATTCGGCGTACATGCCGGGTGAACTGGCCTGTCTCCATAAACTCAGCGATGGTTGCCTGGGCAAGTAACGGGCTCTCGCCGCCATTGATCTGCTTGGCCAGCACAAAGTGAGCCACCCACGGCTCTGGCACAACCAGATAGCCCACGCGCAAGGCGGGTAGCAGTGTCTTGCTGAAGCTGCCGACATAGAGCACCGGCGTGTTGTCGAACATGCCCTGAATCGCGGCGAACGGCTTGTTGTAGAAATGAAACTCGCTGTCGTAGTCGTCTTCGATGATCCAGGTCTGGTTACCCTGGGCCCAGCGCAGCAGTGCCATGCGCTGCGCAATATCAAGGATGCCGCCCATTGGGTATTGATGCGTGGGTGTGCAATACAGCAGCCTGGCAGGCCCCAGTTCGGCAAGCGCGTCCACATCCAGTACCTGTTGCTTCAGTGGTACCGGGGTTATCGGATTACCACGCGCCGCGAGCGCATAACGGGCGCCGCGGTAGCCAGGGTCTTCGCTGAAGATCTGATCGCCAGGCTGCAACAGGACATCGCCTATCAGCGACAGCGCCTGCTGGGCGCCGTTGGTGATGATCACCTGATGCTCCTGACAGCGCACACCCCGGGCAGAGCGCAGATACTCGGCAATGGCCCTGCGCAGGGGGTGATAGCCCTGAGTGCTGTCGTAACCACGCAGACTCCTGCGACTTTCCTGGTGGTGCAGGATGCGATTCCAACTGCGAATCGGGAAAGCGTCCAGATCCGGCAAGCCGGGCTGAAAGGGTAGGTTGGCATCCTCGGCCCGGTTGATCCTGCTGACAGGCAGCACGGGGATTGGCGGTAGCGCTTCACCGGGGCTGGCAGCTCGGTTAGAGCGCCTGTCGTGCTGTAGCAAGTCAGCATTGATGTCCGCATGCACGAACACGCCTTTGCCGGCCAGGCTCTGCAAGAAGCCCTCAGCTTTTAGCTGGTCATACACCGCGTTAACCGTGTTGCGGCTTATGCCCAGGTCAGCGGCGAGCTGGCGGCTGGATGGCAGGCGACTGCCCGGCAGATAGCGGCGCTGGATAACGCGCTGAGCAATCTGCTGATAAAGCTGATGCTGGAGCGGTCTGGCGCTGTCCAGCTGGATATCGTCGATCACGCTACTGGTCCTGTAGAAATTCACAAACTGGATCTTTAGATGGTATCAGCTATTGCCTTTAATGGAGCCAGGATCATTAGCGCTTTAAAGGAGGTTCCCGTGACACTGCCAGACGATATGCTCACTTCTTCAACCCCGCTGAGCTGCTGCCCGCGCAGCCAGATCAAGCGCGCCGCCAAGCGTGCCAGTTACGACCGCGCACCGGCTTACGCATTGATTGACCGCTTGAAGACAGCCCATGTGGCCTTTGTGGAGGAGGGCGAACCGCGGATCATCCCCATCACCGCCTGGCGCGTGGACGACGACCTGTATCTGCACACACTCAACGGCGGCAGGCTGGCCCAGCGCCTGGAATCAGGGATGCAGCTATGCCTGTCCTTTGCGGTAACCGAGGAGTGGGTCATGAGCAAGTCTGCCTACAACCACAGCGCCAACTATCAATCGCTGGTGCTCTTTGGCAGAGCCGAAAGGGTGGAGGATGAGGTCGAGTTTGATGCGGCATTCAAAAGTGTCATCAACGAGCTGGAGCCCGGCCGCTGGGACCAGGTGCGCGCACCCAATGCCAAGGAGCGCAAGGCCACTGCCCTGTTCCGTATCCCCATACAAGAGGGTGCCTTCAAGAGCCGAACCGGCGGCCCCAACGAGGAGCCAGAGGATCTCGATCTGCCGGTCTGGCACGGAAACATCAAGGCCTGAGAGGGCCGCATTGACGACTTGGACCGGCTCGGCAGCTTGAATAGCGGCGTGCGACCAGGTTCGTCAATGCGGATATATGCAGCGTTGCAGTTGCTCTGGTTACAGCTGCAGCTGCCCGCTTATACAGTCCTGCACCTGACCACCAACCCAGATATCGTCGCCGACCTGTTCAACACTGACCCGGCCACGTCTGCCGATCACCGTGCCCTGGCTGGCCAGGTAGCGGGCAGGCAACACAGCGGTGGAGATCAGCCACTGGGCCAAGCTGGCGTTCAGACTGCCGGTCACCGGGTCTTCAGCGAACGCCTCACCCATAAAAGCGCGTACTTCCACATCCGCTTCGGCATCCGCCTCATCCCAGGGCGCTACAACGCCAATACTGAGTCCCGCCAGGCGGCTGTAATCCGGCTTGATCGCCAATACCTCTGCACGCGAACCCAGCAATAAGCCGACCCAGCCTGGCCCATTATCCACCCAGTTGCTGGCATGAACAGACTCCAGCCCAATCCCCAGCCCTTCGATAATACGGGTCAAGGTTGCCTCATCCACGTTACCGCTGCGTACTAACGGCGGAGCTGCAAAAGCCAGGTGCCCGGCCTCCCGCCGCACCCGTACCAGCCCGGCAGCACATTCCTGCACCACTACCTCACCCTTGGGCGAGCCGCCATTCTGCAACCACACATGGCAACTACCCAGCGTCGGGTGCCCGGCAAAGGGCAGCTCCCGCTGCGGGGTAAAAATCCGCACACGGTAATCGGCATCAGCGGAGCTTGGCCGCAACAGAAAAGTGGTTTCGCTCAGATTGGTCCAACGCGCAAAAGCCGCCATCTGCTCATCAGTCAGGTCATCTGCATTGCAGACCACCGCAAGAGCGTTGCCCTCAAGGGGGCTCTCGGCGAATACATCGACTTGTTGGAATGTGAGGGTGATGGACATGTTAGGCGCTCGTTCGGGCTGAGGTAATGACTGATGGTAGTCAGGCCGGGCGGGAGTCGTATAGATACAGCTAGCGGTTGATTTGGATGTAGAGCCTGGTTATTGGCCCTTGCCCCGGCCGGTATGACCCCGCATCCTTTCAGTCGCATCTACCGATATCCAGAACCAGTCGCAGGCGTCCTCACTCAAACAGACCTGCGCGGAATCGTCTTGAGCAGCTCATCCGGCGTAATTGACCCAACAACATTGGCCCCACTGCCGGGCAGTGGCTGGCGCAGGATATTGCCTTTGATCTTGCCGATCACGTGCATCTCGCAGGGTTTGCAGTCGAACTTCAGAGTCAGGGTTTCGTTGTCGTGTACCAACTGCATCGGCTTGGCGTTACTGCGCACGCCCGTCACGCCCTTGGCCTGCTTCGGGCACATATTGAAGGAGAAGCGCAGGCAGTGCTTGGTGATCATCACCGGCACCTCACCCAGTTCCTCGTGGGCCTCAAAGGCCGCATCGATCAGCTCAACACCGAAGCGCTGGTAGAACGCCCGCGCCTTGTGGTTGTAGACGTTGGCCAAAAAGCTCAGATGCGAGTCCGGATAGACCGGCGGCGGGTTGTTGACCGCCTTGCGGCCACCGCGTGGGTGCGCATCAAGACGTGCGTTCTCCAGCTCTTCGATCACCGCACGGCGCAGCGCCTTGAGCCGTGACAGCGGCACGAAGGGGATTTCATTTAGCGTCACCTCGACGCCTTCACAGTGGTACGAGGTCGTGCCTAGCTGAGTCAGCAGATCGGCAATCTGGCTCCGCGCACGCTCAACGTTCTGCGCCGCTTCAAAAGGGCCATCCAGGTTCTGACTAACCGTCACACCGTCTTCACTGCGCGCGCTGAGCGCCAGGGTCTGGGCATCGCCGCTCAGTGCCCAATGCAGGCCGACACGGCGTTCGGCGGAGGTCTTCTGCAGCGCCTGTTGCCAGTTGTGGTCGAGGTTGCGGCTCAGCGTCTGTCCGGGGCGAGCGCGGCGTAGCGCCTCCGGCAGCTCGTTAGGCTCGATGCGGTAGTGCCAGCGCGGTTGGCCGTCTTCATCCTCGTGCTGGCTTAGCAGCTCGGCAACATTGGCACGAAAGCCGACCACCTCACGCTTGACCAACACATTCAGCCCGTCGCCATTACTCAGAGGCTCGTGGCTGCTGACCAGCAGATCATTCTTGCGCACCTGCTGCAGCTCCCCTACCGGTAGCCCCGTGAAGGTAGGCGTATCGAAAGCGCCGATATCGAGCTTGCGGGCAGTGACGAAGTAATCAGTGCTGCCGCGGTGAAAGGTCTTGTCCGGGTCGGGCACAAAGAAATGCTCGCTGCGCCCGCTTGAGGCACGGGCGAGCTGCGGGCGCTCGGCAAGTACCGCGTCCAGTTGCTGGCGGTACCAGGCGGTGATGTTCTTCACATAGCCCACATCCTTGTAGCGACCCTCGATCTTGAACGAGCGAATGCCAGCGTCCACCAGCGCGCCCAGGTTGGCGGTCTGGTTGTTGTCCTTCATCGACAGCAGGTGCTTTTCATAGGCGATTACCCCGCCGTGCTCGTCGGTCAGGGTGTAAGGCAAGCGGCAGGCCTGCGAGCAGTCGCCGCGGTTGGCGCTGCGCCCGTTCTGGGCGTGGGAAATGTTGCACTGACCGGAAAAGGCCACGCACAGCGCGCCGTGAACAAAGAACTCCAGCGGCGTATCCACTGCCTGGTGGATAGCCTGGATCTGCTGCAGGCTCAGCTCGCGCGCCAGTACCAGCTGGGAGAACCCGGCTTGACCCAGAAAACGCGCCTTCTCCAGGGTGCGAATATCGCACTGGGTGCTGGCGTGTATCTCGATCGGCGGAATGTCCAGTTCCATTATGCCCATGTCTTGTACGATCAGCGCATCGACCCCGGCATCGAAGAGTTCATGAATCAGTTGCCGCGCCGGCTCCAGCTCATCGTTATGCAAAATGGTGTTCAGCGTCACGAAGACCCG
>JBKBSI010000184.1:0-6749 GCA_046291745.1 Pseudomonas sp.
TAACCGGTCAGTAATATGCGTATGCAACCGGGCTGACTGCGTTGAATTTCGGCCAGCAGCGTGGCGCCATCCATGCCCGGCATGCGCGCATCGGATATCACCAGATCCAGCGAGTGTTGTTTAGCCAGCTCCAGCGCCTGCTCGCCGGATTCGGCGGTCAGCAGCGTCCAGGGCTCCTTGCGCAGAAGACGACGCAAACTGTTGAGAATGTTTACCTCGTCATCTACCAGCAATACGGTGATGGTTTCAGGCTCAGTCATGGCCGCCCTCCGCCAACGGTACCTCAAGTTGGGGCTGGCGAATCGGTAACCAGATGCGGAAACGCGTGCCCTGACCGGGGGTGCTGTCTACGTCGATGCGACCGTTGTGCTTCTTGATGATGTTGTAGGACAACGCCAGGCCCAACCCGGTGCCGGTGCCGACCGGCTTGGTAGTGAAGAACGGGTCAAAGATACGTTTGATTGTGGCTTCATCCATGCCCGAGCCGCTGTCTTCGACTTCCAGCCAGACCTCCTCGCCCTCAACACCAGTGCGCAGCGCTATTCGGCCAAAGTCCGCGATGGCATGCGAGGCATTGACCAGCAGGTTCATGACGACCTGGTTGATTTGTGAGGCAATGCATTCCACTTCAGGCAGCTCGCCATACTCCCGCACGACCTCGGCTTTGTATTTGATTTCGTTATTGACGACATTGAGCGTGGTTTCGATGCCCCGGTGCAGATCGGTGAGGTTGAAGCTGTCTTCACCGATATGGGAGAAATCCTTCATCGCACTGATGATGCGTTTGACTCTGTCGATACCGTCTTCCGATTCGGAGATCAGTGAGCGGATATCATCACGAATGTACTCGTACTCCAGCTGCTTTTTCACTTGGCGAAGTGATTCCAGCGAGTCGGTTGAATCAATAACGTCGATGATGCTCATCATGTCTTCCACATAACCGGCAAGGGTTCGCAGGTTGGAAAAGACATACCCAATCGGGTTGTTGATTTCATGGGCCACACCCGCTGCAAGCTGGCCGATACTGGCGAGCTTTTCCGACTGCAGCAATTGATTGTTGGCTTTCTCCAGGTCGATCTTGAGCTTGCCGAGCTCCCGGTGTTTGGAACTCAGGCCGGCCAGGGCCTGCTCAACCTGGTTGTCGAAGCGCTTCAGCCGGGAAACGTCGGTTATCAGCAGAGTAAAGTGCCGTTTTCCGCCTGCATCCGTGAAAGGTGTCAAAGACACACTTTGCAGCATCAGCTGTTCAGGATTGCTTGGGCTGGCTGGCAGCGCGATAAGAAAAGGATTGTCCTGCCATTGTGCGAAGGCGAATTCACTACCCTGGGCAATATCATCATTCATTTTTTGCCAAACGGCGGTTCGGGCCTCCGGAAAAGCCTCGAGGAACGAGCGCCCTCTGAGTGACGGCTCGAACACATCGCTGCGGTCTGACAGAAAGGGATTCCAGCCTTCAATATTCATTCCCTCATCCAGTACCAGCAAACCCATGTGAGACTGCTCCAGAAGAGAGCTCAGCAATGAGGCCGGCAATGTTCCCATATGGGTATACTCCAATGTTGAGGCAGTGAATTTAGTGTAGTTATTGGAAGGAAGAATGCCACAATGGATGTCTAATTGTTACGGAATCTGAATAGATTTATTGAACTTTTTTCCAGCGCTCCACGAGGACAGAGTGATGCCTACCCAGAACCTTTCGGTGCGACCGCTGACTTACCATTTCGAGTTTTCTGACGGCCTATCATGGCAGCATGAGTTGAGCGTTGGCCAGGTATGCGATAGCCAGCAGCCGCTGGCGCCATGGACAAATCTGGACTTTCGTCGCTGTGAAAATTGTCCTCTGACCAGTGACCAATCCCCAGCCTGCCCATTAGCACAAGGCTTGCATCCGTTGCTGCAAGGCCTGGGCAGCTATCAGTCACATGAGCCGGTACGGGTAGAGGTAGATTGGCGCGGACGCAAAACAGTCCAAGACACCACGCTACAAAGGGCAGCCAGCTCTTTGATGGGCGCAATCAGTGCCAACTCGGGATGCCCACACACGCGGTTTCTGATGCCGATGCTGTGGTTTCACCAGCCGCTGAGCCAGGCAGATGAAACGCTAAACCGGGCGCTGAGCAGCTACCTGCTTGGCCAGCACTTGCGTTCACGCGCGGGTCAATCGGTAGATCGGGAGCTGGAGGGACTGCGCACTGCCTACCGCAACGTGCGCATCATCAACCGCAGCCTTAGTCAGCGTATCCAGGAAGCGGCAGCTCAGGACGCAGGAACAAACGGCCTGGTCCTGCTCGACTTGCTTGCCAGTGATCTGCTGAACGCCCTGGAAGATTACGAAGGCGAACTGGACGGTTATTATGCTGCGTTGCTGGAGATACCAGACTGAATCAACTGCTGGGCGCCCTTCAGTTTGCCTCAAACCGCCGCAGTGATCGGCTTGTCTGGATACCAGGCATCCACTAGCGGGCTGACTTCAACTTTGCTCAGTTCGCTACGGCTTTTGAGCCAGCTCTCTACTGCTGCACGCTGTTCTTCGCTGACAGAGCCACGGCGGGCCAGGCAAACCAAACCGAAATCTTCACCGCCAACATAGTCCAGGCCGTTGGCTTCCAGAGCCTGCAGGATGAACTGATCGAGAAAGCTATCAATCTCTTCAACAGTAAGGTCATCCTTCAAATCCAAGTTCAACTCAAAACCCAGCTCCTGAAACTCGTCAACACAGAGCTTTTTGCGCAAACGGCGCGAACGGTTGGTAGCCATGGAAATTCCTCTTTGGATGGTTTAATCAGGGAGAATAGCAAGCTTGAGGGTCGGTCAGATTACAAAATGCGCGGGGAATCGATTCATTGGGAAGCGCACGATGGCTCCCTGAAATGAAAAAGCCCAATGCGTTAACATTGGGCTGAATCACTGAATATTTGGTCGGGACGGAGTGATTCGAACACTCGACCCCTTGCACCCCATGCAAGTGCGCTACCAGGCTGCGCTACGCCCCGACGTTGCTTCGACTTTGTCTGTCGAAGCGGGTCGCATAATACATTAACTATCTGAAATGAGAAAGTTTTTTTTCGGCTTTGGGGTTGTTTCAGTGGGTGCGCAAAACCTGCAGGACTTCTTCCAGCTCGGTGATGGTCTGGCGGATCAGTTGCTTGTAATGGGTGACGTCTTCCTTGGCTTCATCACCGGACAGGCGCTGACGAGCGCCGCCAATAGTGAAGCCCTGGTCATACAACAAGGCTCTGATCTGACGGATCATCAGTACATCCTGGCGCTGGTAGTACCGACGGTTGCCACGGCGCTTGACCGGAGACAACTGTGGAAATTCCTGCTCCCAGTAACGCAGTACGTGGGGTTTGACTGCGCACAGCTCGCTCACTTCACCGATAGTGAAATAGCGTTTTCCCGGTATGACCGGCAATTCATCGTTATGGCTGGGTTCCAGCATACGCTTCTACTCGTGCCTTGAGTTTTTGTCCGGGGCGAAAGGTGACCACACGCCTAGCGGTAATCGGAATCTCTTCACCAGTCTTGGGGTTACGGCCCGGCCGCTGGCGCTTATCGCGCAGGTCAAAGTTGCCGAATCCGGACAATTTGACCTGCTCGTTGCTTTCCAGGGCATTGCGAATCTCTTCGAAAAACAGTTCTACCAGCTCCTTGGCTTCACGCTTGTTGAAGCCAAGTTCCTCGTAGAGACGTTCCGCCATTTCTGCTTTTGTCAGAGCCCCCATAGGCTATTTCCTTAGTGTGGCATTGAACCTTTGCTCCAGGGACACAAGCACCTTGTCCATGACAGCGTTCACCTCATCATCCGTAAGAGTGCGCGAGGAATGCTGTAAGGTCAAGCCGATTGCCAGACTTTTTCTATGCGGATCAATACCTTTACCCTCATAGACGTCAAACAACCTGAGGTGTTTGAGGTCGTCTCCGGCATTCGCACGGATATCTGCCAGCAAATCGTCGGCCATGACGGTCTTGTCGACCAGCAATGCCACGTCCCTTCGGACTTCGGGAAAACGTGACAGTTCAGCAAATTTTGGCAGACGCCCCTGGATGATTTTGCCCAGAGTCAGCTCGAACACGAACACCGGCCCCTGGATGTCCAGATCGACCAGCAGCTGCGGATGCAGCGCGCCCAGCCAGCCGACCAGCTCGCCATCACGGGTGATCTGGGCAGTCTGGCCCGGGTGCAGCGCGGGGTGTTCAGCGGCCTGGAAACGGTACTGACTACCGGCTCCGCCCTGCCCCAGCAAGGCTTCCACGTCGCCCTTGACGTCATGAAAGTCGAGCTTGTCGCTGCCGTTGGCCCAGCCTTCCGGCAGGCGATTGGCGCAGGCGATACCGGACAGCATCGGCTCTTGCAGCAACTCGCCGTTGGCCTGGGGCACAAAGCGCAGACCGCTCTCGAACAGGCGCACGCGCGCCTGCTGACGGTTCTGGTTGTACTGCACCACCTTGCTCAAACCTGGCCACAATGAGGTACGCATGACCGCCATGTCCGAGGAGATGGGGTTGGCCAGTGCCAGTGGCTCGACACTGGGGTCGAACAGCTTGTTCAGGCCTGGCTCGATAAAGCTGTAGGTAATGGCTTCATGGTAACCACGGGCAACCAGCAGGCGACGCAGGGTCGGCAACTCGCCACGGGTTTCCGGCTTGGCCGTCAGGTTCAGTGCTGCCGTAGGCGCGCTGACTGGCAAGCGGTTGTAGCCGTAAAGGCGCGCCAACTCTTCGATCAGGTCGATTTCCAGGCTGATATCAAAGCGATAGCTAGGCACATCAACTTGCCACTGACCTTCGCCGTCGGCCCTGATCTGCAGGCCTAGACCGGACAGGTAGGCGTTGACGTCAGATTCCTTCATCTGCATGCCCAGCATCTGGTTGATGCGTTCGCTGCGCAGAGTGATCTTTTTCAGGGTCGGCAAGGCACTTGGCTCGACCGCTTCGATTACCGGTCCGGGCTCGCCACCAACAATCTCGAGGATCAGCGCCGTGGCGCGCTCCATGGCGTCGCGCTGCAGTTGCCAATCCACGCCGCGCTCGAAGCGGTGCGACGAATCGGTGTGCAGGCTGTAACCACGGGCCTTGCCAGCAATAGCGATGGTGTCAAAGAAGGCGCTTTCCAGGAACAGGTCGCGTGTGCCTTGGCTGACACCGCTGTGCTCGCCACCCATGATACCGGCCATAGCCAGGGGCCGCTGGTGGTCGGCGATCACCAGGGTGTCGGCACGCAGGGTGATTTCCTGGCCGTCGAGCAGCACCAGCTTCTCGCCCTCCTCGGCCATGCGCACGCGGATGCCGCCCTTTATTTCGGCCAGATCGAAGGCATGCAGCGGCTGACCCAGTTCGAGCATGACGTAGTTGGTGATATCCACTACTGCGTCAATGCTGCGAATATCGCTGCGGCGCAGACGCTCGACCATCCACAGCGGAGTCGGACGGGACAGATCGACATTGCGGATAACCCGACCCAGGTAACGCGGGCAGGCTGCGCTGGCCAGCAGCTCGACCGGGCGCACATCCTCGTGCACGGCGGCAACCGGGTCGATGGCTACACGGCAAACCGATTCGCCATAGTTGGCCCCCACTTCCCGGGCCAGACCAGCTATGGACAGGCAGTCGCCGCGATTGGGCGTCAGGTCCACTTCAATGATTGCGTCATCCAAACCCAGGTATTCACGCAGGCTCTGGCCTGTTGGGGCGTCGGATGGCAGCTCGTAGAGGCCGTCATGGTCGTCGGAGAGCTTGAGTTCGGATGCGGAACAGAGCATGCCGAAAGATTCCACGCCGCGCAGCTTGGCCTTTTTGATCTTGAAGTCTTCGCCCAGCTCGGCGCCAACCATGGCGAACGGGATCTTGATGCCGGGGCGCGCGTTAGGCGCACCGCAGACCACCTGAAACTGCTCGCTACCGTTGCTGACCTGGCAAACGCGCAGCTTGTCGGCGTCCGGGTGCTGCTCGGCACTGACGATTTCGCCCACCACTACACCGCTGAACACACCGGCGGCCGGGGTGACGCTGTCTACTTCGAGTCCGGTCATGGACAGGCGCGCTACCAGCTCGTCACGGGAGACGGCGGGGTTCACCCAGGTGCGCAGCCACTGTTCACTGAATTTCATTGTTGATTCCTGCTCTCAAAGGGGTTGCGGGTGCGGCGCTCAGCGAAACTGCTCAAGAAAACGCAGATCGTTGTCAAAAAAGATGCGCAAATCGCCCACGCCGTAGCGCAGCATCGTCAGGCGCTCGACGCCCATGCCGAAGGCAAAACCCTGGTATTTTTCCGGATCGATGCCGGACATGCGCAATACATCCGGGTGCACCATGCCGCAGCCCAGCACTTCCAGCCAGTCAGCCTTCTCTTCCCCGTTCTTGATCACGGTGCGGCGGATATCCACCTCGGCGGACGGCTCGGTAAAGGGGAAGAACGAAGGCCGGAAGCGCACTTCCAGGTCGGCTTCGAAGAACTCGCGCAGAAACTGCTCGATGGTGCCTTTCAGGTCCGCAAAGCTTACGCCTTCATCGATCAGCAGGCCTTCGACCTGGTGGAACATCGGCGAGTGGGTCTGGTCCGAGTCGCAGCGGTAGACACGGCCCGGACAAATGATCCGGATTGGTGGCTGCGTGCTCTCCATGGTGCGTACCTGTACCGGCGAGGTATGGGTGCGCAACAGGGTGTTGGCATTGAAATAGAAGGTGTCATGCATTGCCCGGGCCGGGTGATGGCCGGGAATGTTGAGGGCTTCAAAATTGTGGTAGTC
>JBKBSI010000185.1:0-6720 GCA_046291745.1 Pseudomonas sp.
GGCCTGCGACAGACCTGCAATACGCCACTGCTGATGTTAAGCGCTCGGGGGGAACCTATCGATCGCATCCTCGGCCTGGAGCTCGGCGCGGATGATTACCTGGCCAAACCCTGCGACCCACGTGAATTGGTTGCCCGCCTGCGAGCGTTGATGCGGCGCTCACAAGGCGCTCAATCCGGCAGCAGCCTGCAGTTGCAGGTGGGTGACCTGCGTATGGATGTCGATAGCCTGATGGCCTGGCAGAACGAGGAGTTGCTGGCCCTGACCCAGAGTGAGGCAATGATTCTGCGCTCCCTGCTCGAACGCCCAGGTCAACTGGTAGACCGTCAGACGCTCTCACGCCAAGCCCTGGGCAAGGCCCTGGGGCCTTATGATCGCAGCCTGGATATGCACCTGAGCAACCTGCGTCGCAAGCTCGGACCGCACCCCGATGGCCGCAGCCGAATTCAGGCCTTGCGCGGTCGCGGTTATCTCTACAGCAGTTGAGGCATCTTTACACAGTCTTTACCCACTGCATGCCCTGGTTGACCGGACTATCCGTAGACTCTCAATCACTGGCCCAACACTCGGGCCTGAAACTGAATCAGGAGTTACCCATGAAAAAGATCCTACTTGCCAGCGTTATGGTTATTGCTACCGGCTTGAGCGGCTCCCTGCTTGCCGATAATCACGGCAAAAGTGCTGAGCGCCATGACCGCCATATGCAGCACATGAGCAAGAGCCTTGACCTGACCAGCGACCAGGAAACCCGTATACGCGCTATCAACGAAGAGCACGCCGGCGAATATCGCAGCCTGCGCGACAAGCATCAAGCAGACATCAATGCCGTTCTCACACCAGAGCAACAGGAAAAAATGACCGAGCTGCGTGAGCAGAAGCGCGAGAAGATGAGCAAGCGCTGGGAAGAAGGCAAGGAAAAGCGCAAGCAGCGCGCTGACGGCGAAAGCTGATTCGCATGCGGCTGTTCTGGAAAGTCTTCGCCATTCTCTGGCTCGCCACTCTGCTGGTGGCAGGCTCAGGCTTTCTGGTCAGCCGCGCCTTGCAGCAGGATTGGCTACTTTTACAGTTTCATCCGCAGCTCAAGGACTTTTCCGAACAACTGATCAACCGTTATGAACAACAGGGCCCGCAGGCGGCACAGCACTGGCTGGAGCAACAGCGCCACCAGCACCGCCTGCGGGCCCAGCTTTATGACCGCGAAGGCCAGACGCTGCTACCGGGCACTCTGCCCAGACGCCCGATATTTGACCACAGCTCACCGCTAGACGGGCCATCCCGAGATATCTGGCAAGGTCGACTTTTTCAACTTGACTGGCTCACCACCCGCGGCGAATACCACCTGAGCCTGTTTGTCCCCGCACCGGAGCTTTCCGAGTGGCGCCGGACGCCCATCGCCCTGATCCTCAACATACTGCTTGCCATGTCATTGCTGGCGGTTCTCAGCCTTTTGCTAAGCCGCTACATGACCCAACCCCTGCGACAATTAGGGCTGGCCTCTCAGGCGCTAGCCCAGGGCCGCTTTGAGGTCGAGCAGTTAGCCAAGATCGGCAAGCGCAGCGATGAAATCGGCGACCTGTCACGACACTTCAGCCAAATGGCCCAGCGCCTGCAGACCCTGCTGGACAGTCAACGACAGCTGATGCGCGATATCTCCCACGAGCTTCGCTCACCGCTGGCGCGTCTGCGCGTAGGACTGGCTTTGGGCAGCAAACAGGACAACCGGGTGGATGACGCCCTGTGGCTTAGACTTGACCGCGAATGCAGCCGACTCGACAACTTGATTGGCGATATTCTGACCCTCAGCCGCCAGGACATGCAGGACCTGCCAGCTCAGCCGTTCGAGCTCGACATGCTGGTTGAGGAAGTGCTTGATGACATTCGATTCGTAGCAGATCATCAGCAGCTTGAAGTAGTTGGCAGCTGTGCCTGCACGCTCACCGGCTGGCCGGACCAGATGGCCAGTGCACTGGACAACCTGCTACGTAACGCCCTGCGCTTTTCCCCTGAACAGGGTCTGATCCGGATCAGCCTGTCCAGAAGTCCGCACGACTGTCAGATCAGTATCGAGGATCAGGGACCAGGTGTGCCTGAGGAGTGGCTTGAGCGGTTGGGCGAGCCCTTCGTGCGCTTGCCTGGCCAGGCCAGTGATAGCGGCCATGGCCTGGGGCTGACCATTGCGCGCCGAGCTCTAGCCATGCACGGTGGCAGTCTTGAATTCAGCCGCAGCCCGCTAGGCGGACTCAAGGCCCTGATTCATCTTCCGCTCCAGACCTGAAAAAACTCGTCCGGATCCAACTCTGGCAGAGTCTTGCGGCTACCCGCAGCTTGCCCCACGTACAGAAAAGCGATGATGTGTTCGTCGTCGCTCAGACCCAGACCCTGACGCACCTGTGCGTTGTAGGCCAATGCGCCGGTGCGCCATACGGCGCCCAGGCCCATGGCATGAGCTGCCACCAGCATATTGCTGACAGCGGCGGCGCATGACAGGTCCTGCTCGATCATCGGCACCTTGGCGTGCTGCTGATGACGACTTACCGCAACGATAATCAACGGCGCACGCAGCGGTAGGCCACGGTAGCGGGCAAGCGTTTCTTCAGTGAGGTCCGGTGTTTCCTGCTCTGCGGCTTCGGCAAACAGCTCGCCGAGCTGCTCCAATCCCTCCCCCTCTAGCACCAGAAAGCGCCAGGGGCGCAACCAGGCATGATCTGGCGCTCTCAGTGCCGCGCGAAACAACGCCTTCCGCTGTTGGGCATTGGGTGCTGGTCCGATCAGACGTGGAACCGAAACCCGTTCATGCAGTGCACGCAACGCATCCATCAGTCATGGTCCTCGTCGCCGCTCTTGGTAGTTGGCCGGTCAAGCTGCTGGTCGCGATACTGGCCTGGCGGCATACCGAACCAGCGCTTGAAAGCGCGGAAAAAATTGCTCGGGTCGGCAAAGCCCAGCAGATAGGCAATCTCCAGCAAGGTCAGGCGGCGCTGACGGAGAAACTGCATGGCCAGCTCGCGGCGCGTCTCATCCAGCAGTTGCTGAAAGCTGGTGTTCTCGTCCTGCAATCGCCGCTGCAGAGTGCGGGTGCTCATGCGCAAGGCACTCGCCACTGCCTGACGCTTAGGCTCGCCCTGGGGCAACAGACGACAGAGCACCTGACGCGCCTGATGTGTCACACGGGTCTGCTCGAAGCGCGCCAGATATTCCCCGGCAAACTGGTCATGTAGTTGGGCCAGGGTTTCATTGCCGCTGGCCAGGGGCGCCTCCATGACCGCTCGGCTGAACTGGATGCTATAGCCTTTGCAGGCAAAGGATAGCGGGCATTCAAACAGGGCTTCATAGGCACTGATGTCTGGCGGCTGGGGATAGGCGAAGCAGACATGTAAAGGCTGAATACGCTCTCCGGTCATCCAGCGAAAGAAGGCCAACAGATAAGCCAGAGCCGCATCATGGCTCTGCGTTGGAGCAGGCAGAGTGTCACCATGGATCTGCAGCTCGAGCACGTAGCTGTCCGGCGTCTGACGCAGACTCATGTCCGAGGCCTCGCCAATGATGCGCTGATAGCGCACTAGGCGCGCCAGCCCCTCGCGTAACGTCTTGCTCGACATCAGCGTAAAACCAACCACGTTGAAGTGTGCCGGACGTATGACGCGGGCCATATTCAGACCAACAGCCGGATTGCCGCTAAGAGCTACAGCGCGCTGCCATAAACGGGTCATCTGGTCCTGCGGAATGCGCGCGTCCGGCTCACGGAGCAGGCTGTAGTCCAGCCCCAACTCCTCGAACAGGCTGGCACCCTTCAACCCCTCCAGCTCCAGTGACTGGACAATCGCCGACGCCCAGGTGGAAGAGGTTGTTCGCTCAGGATAAGGCATGGCTATCTCGTAATACCGTCAACTTCTGCACCGTCGTTTCCATCCACCTGATCTTGTTGTTCGCAGGGCACGATAATAGGGCAATCCCCTACCGGGGGAAAAGGCATGGCTTTGGCACATGCAGACATAGGGACAAAGCGGATGATTCTACTATAGTTTGATGATAACCCGGCCAAGGGAGAGTTCATCATGGCACAGTCAGAGATCCACGAGCAGACCGCAGAGCAAACCTTCATTTCCTTCGCGGAGTTCTACCCCTACTACCTAAGCGAGCAC
The DNA here is from genome assembly GCA_046291745.1 of Pseudomonas sp. GTDB lineage: Bacteria > Pseudomonadota > Gammaproteobacteria > Pseudomonadales > Pseudomonadaceae > Halopseudomonas. Next base: position 4,143 of record JBKBSI010000185.1, read on the forward strand.
GCCAACGATACCAGCCGACGCCTTCACTATGTCGGTAGCTTGCTGGTACTGGCTATATTGCTCTACAGCATTCTTACACTCAATGGCTGGCTGCTGCTGGTACTGCCGCTGGCGGGCTACGGCTTTGCCTGGGTAGGTCACTTCTTTTTCGAGAAGAACAAGCCCGCCACCTTCAAGTACCCGCTATACAGCTTCATGGGTGACTGGGTCATGCTGCGTGACGCGCTGACCGGTCGCATTCGCTTCTAACGATTGTCAGGCGCGTGACAGTCAGCACCATCATGGCAAGGTAGCCTTCTCATACATACCCGCAACAGGAGAGCCAAGATGGGCGAACACCAGGCCAAATTCCGGGCCATGCAAGAAGGTACTGCTGAAGATTGGGCACTGATTGCAAGCCACTTCAAAGAATTTTCCAATGGTCTGCCCGACCGTATATTGACCCACCTGAAACTGCTGGATGGTGATTACGGCGGATTTCCGATTGATCGCCTGCAACACTCGCTGCAAACCGCTACCCGAGCTCACCGCGACGGACGTGATGAAGAGTACGTGGTGTGCGCCCTGCTGCACGACATTGGCGATACACTGGGATCTTATAACCACCCCGATATCGCCGCAGCAATCCTCAAGCCCTTTGTATCCGAGGAAAACCTGTGGATGGTGGAAAAGCACGGCGTGTTTCAGGGTTATTATTTTTTCCATCACCTGGGCATGGATCGTCACCTGCGCGACCAGTTCAAGGATCATCCGCTGTATCAGAGAACCGCCGAATTCTGCGCTCTTTATGATGCAACTGCATTCGATCCGGACTACCCGTCCGAGCCCTTGGCGTTTTTCGAACCCATGCTCAAGCGCGTTTTCGCGCGACCCAGACAATCCATCTACAAGGCTGTAGAACAGGCCTGATCCAGATCGGACCGCGCCTCCTGGCCGGTCCGTTATAACTAGCGGCACACTCTAACCACTTTTACGGTTTCCCTTGGCCATAATGCATATTATGATCGGCGCGTAACTGCTCAGACTGATCTGCTGTCGGCACGCAAAAATGGCCGAGATACTCCAACAAAGCAAGCTGATCAGCTGCGGCCACCCACCAGGCCATGGAACGACTGATCATGATCTTCAACACCCGAATGCAACCGGTCAGACCCCCGCTGGAAGGCTACCATTCCAGAGTCATTGCCTACTTGTGCGTTGCCATTACCTTTACCGCCATCGCCTCCGAGCGCGGCGTATCGCTGTTTTACACCGGCGTTATCGCCTATGCAGTGCTCTACCCCCATTTTGTCCGGATCCTGGTCGCCCACCTAGACAAGCTGCGCCCGCTACATAGCCGCCTTGGCTTGCTGGGCCTGGATGGCCTGCACACAGGGCTATTCATTACTCTTTGTCAGTTCAATGCGGTGCCCAGCATCGTCTTCGTTCTGCTGATCAGCTTTGCCAGCATCATTATCGGTGGGCCGCTGTTCATGCTCGCGGCCTGGATGCTGGTTCTGGTCGGCATGATGCTGTCTGCAGCCCTGCTGACCCCGCAAATACTTACCTATAGCTCGACCCTGGTGGCTTTCAGCAGCCTGGTCAGCGGCGGTACCTTTATGCTGATCATGGCGGCCTTTGTTTACCGCCAGGGTCGCAGTCTCGAGCAGGCACAAAAGGTTATCCGCGCCGAGCAGGAAAAAACTGCGAGACTGGCGACCAATCTGTCCAAGTACCTTTCCCCCCAGGTCTGGGAATCGATTTTCTCCGGCAAGCAGAGCGTACAGCTGGAAACCCGGCGCAAAAAGCTCACAGTATTTTTCTCCGACATCCGTGGCTTCACCGAACTGGCCGAGGAAATGGAGGCCGAGGCGCTTACCGATCTGCTCAACAACTATCTGAATGAAATGTCGCGTATCGCCCTGCAATACGGCGGCACCATCGACAAGTTCATCGGCGATTGCGTGATGATCTTTTTCGGCGATCCGGTCAGCCAAGGCGCCAAGCAAGATGCCGAAGCGGCCGTCTCGATGGCCATCGCCATGCGCAAGCATATGAAAGTCCTGCGCCAGCAATGGCGTAGTCGCGGTATTACCCGCCCGCTGGAAATCCGCATGGGGCTGAGCACCGGCTATTGCACTGTGGGTAATTTTGGTGCCAACACGCGGATGGATTACACCATCATTGGTCGCGAGGTGAATCTGGCCAGCCGTCTCGAGAGCACCGCAGAAGCCGGGGAAATTCTTATCCCGCACGAGACCTTTTCACTGGTCAAGGATCTGATCATGTGTCGGGACAAGGGCCAGGTCACCGTCAAGGGATTTTCCAGACCGGTACAGATCTACCAGGTTGTAGGTCTACGCCGCGATTTGGGCGCCGCTCCGACCTTTGTCGAGCACGAAAAGCCCGGTTTCTCCATGTATCTGGATACCAATGGCATCCGCAACTATGACAAGGACGAGATCATCAAGTCACTGGAGCAGGCCGCGCGCAAGCTGCGCGACAAGGTCATTATCTAGGGAAGCGCTGCGCATCCCCCCTGGTTTCTCTGGCTCAGGCCGCTGCGGGAAGCGGAGTGGGTACCGGCTGGACCGATGCC
>JBKBSI010000186.1:0-6717 GCA_046291745.1 Pseudomonas sp.
AACTTCTTGCGCACTTTCCCGGAGTGGAAAGTTGTCTGCGATTTTCTTCAGTTAATAGGCCAGACGGATATCGTATTGGCGATTGATTGTCACCAAGTCAGGGAATGATGTATTTAGCATGTTGGCACAACACTATATAGAACTGGCTAAAGCACCTATTAGCGACATCGACTTCTATGGCGATGATGTACGCTATTCGGCCGAGTTCGAGACCCTGGAAAGCGAGCTGGCCAAAGCCAACTCCCTGCACCAGACTCAGGGCCCGGACTGGGTGCTGGTGCGCGAGGGCAGCGAAAGTTTGCTGCAGTCCCAATCCAAGGACTTGCGTGCCACCGTCTGGCTGACCTGGAGCCTGTACAAGCTCGAGTCGCTGGCGGGTTTGCAGGCTGGCCTGGCTACCCTGACCTACCTCTGCAGTCACCACTGGGAATCCCTGCATCCACGCAAACCGCGCACCCGCCTGGCCGCCTTTACCTGGCTGCTCACTCGCCTCGACCAGGCAGTGGAAGAACTGGCTTCATTCCCCGCTGAGGCGACAGTACTGGAGGCCCTGGCAACGGAGCTGAAAAGCCTTGATAGCTGCCTGGCCAGCCACTTTGCCGACGACGCGCCGGTTCTGCTACCCCTGTCTCGGCGCTTCACCGAGCTGGCGCGCGGCGCTGCTCCAGTTAGCCAGACACCTCCCGCTGCAGCAGCACAGACTAACGCCCAGGTCATACCCATCAAGGCCAGCATGGCCGAAAGTGTCAGCGCCGTCACCAATGCCAAAGAGGCGCACAAGTGCCTGCGCAGCATTCAGGACCAGAGCCGACACCTGTGCGATTGGTGGCTGGAACAATCACCGACTGACCCGCGCGCAGTAAAGCTGGCGCGTACCCTGCTGTGGATCCCGATCGAGAATCTGCCGGAGCATGATGCCGAACAGAAAACTACCCTGCGCGGCCTGCCCGCCGATCGGGTGGCCCAGTTTCAGGAGCGTCTCAATCAGGGCCAGTTCAACGAGCTGTTACCAGACCTGGAAGCCAGCCTTGCGCGCGCGCCCTTCTGGCTTGAGGGCCAGCACCTGGCCTGGCAATGCCTCGAAGCCCTGAATGCGGCACCCGCCATGTATGAGCTGGAACTGCAGTTGGCAATGCTGCTCAAGCGCCTACCAGGACTGGAGCAGCTGTGCTTTTTCGACGGCACAGCCTTCGCCGGTGACGAGGCCCGCAGCTGGATCAGCAGCCGCGTGATGCCGCATATCCAGAGCGGCCAGAGCACCGCAGCACAGCAGAGCACAGACAGCGAAGCGGCCTGGGAGATCGCCCTGCGTGATGCGATTACACGCATGCGCAAGGACGACCTCAAAAGCGCCATCCAGGACATGAAGCTGGGTATGCAACAGGCCCGCGGTGAGCGTGAGCGCTTCCACTGGCAACTGGCCCAGGCGCGACTCTGCTGCCAGGCAAAAAAATATGAGTTGGCCAAACACCAGCTCGAATCTCTCTACCAGGTTTTGCAGCATTCCGAACTGGAGCGCTGGGAACCCGATCTGGCCCTGTCGGTCCTGCAGTTGCTGATGTATTGCTGCGAGCGTTTGCCCTCCAGCCCGGCCCTGCGTGAGCGCAAGAGCGAGATTTACCAAAGGCTGTGCCACCTTGATCTTGAGGCGGCACTCGACCAGGCCTCAGGGCCATAACAGTAACGGAGAAGACCATGGCCAAAGACGGCTCAGTAGCCCCCAAAGAACGCGTCAACGTGACCTTCACGCCCACCACCGGTGGCAATCAGGAAGAAGTCGAACTGCCTCTGAAATTGATGGTGCTCGGTGACTTCACCCAGCGTCCGGACGACCGCACCATCGAGCAGCGCAAACCCATCTCCATCGACAAGAACAATTTTGATGAGGTGTTGGGCAAACAGGAGCTTAGCCTCAATTTTGTCGTGCCTAACCGCCTGCGCAATGACGACAACGCCGATGACAGCCTCAACGTCAATCTGCAGATCAACAGCATGAAGGATTTCAACCCGGCCAGCCTGGTTGCCCAGGTCCCCGAGCTGCAGAAGCTGATGGAGCTGCGTGATGCGCTGGTAGCACTCAAGGGCCCGCTGGGCAACGCTCCGGCCTTCCGCAAGGCGATCGAAAGCGTACTCAGCGACGATGACTCCCGCGACCGGGTACTCGCTGAACTGGGTCTAGACGCCCAGAACAAGCTTGATTCCTGAAACTATCCGACAAGGACGCTTACCCAATGAGTACTCGTGCAGCAGCAGAAAACGGCCAGAAGGCCGAAGAACTCAGCATTCTCGACAGCATCATCGCTGAAACTCGGCTAACTCCCGATGACGAAGCCTACGGCATCGCCAAGCGTGGCGTTTCCGCCTTCATTCAGGAGCTGCTCAAGCCGCAGAATGACAAGGAGCCAGTGAAGAAGGCGATGGTCGATCGCATGATCGCCGAGATCGACGCCAAGCTCAGCCGTCAGATGGACGAAATTCTCCACGAGCCGAGCTTCCAGGCGCTGGAGTCGTCCTGGCGTGGCCTGCAGGTATTGGTCGATCGCACTGACTTCCGTGAAAACATCAAGCTGGAAATGATCAACGCTTCCAAGCAGGACCTGTTGGAAGACTTTGAAGATAGCCCGGAGATCGTTCAGTCTGGTCTGTACAAGCACGTCTACACCGCCGAGTACGGCCAGTTTGGTGGCCAGCCGGTTGGCGCGCTGATCGCCAACTACTACTTCGACCCCAGCTCCCAGGACATGAAAACCCTGCAGCATGTAGCCAGCGTCGCAAGCATGGCCCATGCGCCCTTTATTGCCGCTGCCGGTCCCAAGTTCTTCGGTCTTGAGAGCTTTACCGGTCTGCCCGACATCAAGGACCTGAAGGATCATTTCGAAGGCCCGCAGTTCGCCAAATGGCAGAGCTTCCGCGAGCAGGAAGATGCCCGCTACGTGGGTCTGACGCTGCCGCGCTTCCTGCTGCGCAACCCCTACGATCCGGAAGACAACCCGGTCAAGAGCTTCGTGTACAAGGAAAATGTTTCCAACAACCACGAAGACTACCTGTGGGGCAACACCGCCTTCACCTTTGCCAGCCGTTTGACTGACAGCTTCGCCAAGTTCCGCTGGTGCCCGAACATCATCGGCCCACAAAGCGGTGGCGCGGTTGAAGACCTGCCTTTGCACCACTTTGAAAGCATGGGCGAGATCGAAACCAAGATCCCGACTGAAGTACTGGTCTCCGACCGTCGCGAGTACGAACTGGCCGACGAAGGCTTCATCGCTCTGACCATGCGCAAGGGCAGCGACAACGCCGCGTTCTTCTCCGCCAACTCCACGCAGAAGGCCAAGTTCTTCGGCAACAGCGAGGAAGGCAAGGCCGCCGAGCTGAACTACCGTCTGGGCACCCAACTGCCCTACCTGTTCATCGTCAACCGCCTGGCTCACTACCTGAAGGTACTGCAGCGCGAGCAGATCGGTTCCTGGAAAGAGCGTACCGATCTTGAACTGGAACTGAACAAGTGGATCCGCCAGTACGTCGCCGACCAGGACAACCCCAATCCGGAAGTCCGTGGCCGTCGTCCGCTGCGCGCAGCACAGATCAGCGTCAGCGATATCGAAGGTCAGCCTGGCATGTATCGGGTCAACCTGAGCGTGCGGCCGCACTTCAAGTACATGGGCGCCGATTTCACCCTGTCGCTGGTCGGCAAGATGGAAAAGGAATAAGCCATGAGCTACGGCAGCCTGTTCGAGCGCCTGGCTGGCGAGACCGATAAAAGGTCTGGCTGGAGTCAGGATCAAGCGGTGGTGGCTTCCATCGCCGCGCACCTGGCAAAGATGCTCAGCACCAGGGCGGGCAGCGTGCAAGCGCTGCCCGACTACGGGTTGCCTGACCTCAACGACATGCGCCTGTCGCTGCACGACTCGTTGCAACAGGCTCGCGTGGCGATAGAAAGCTTTATCGAAGAGTACGAACCGCGTCTGTCCCAGGTCAGGGTTGTTGCCCTGCCCCGGGATCATGACCCGCTGAATCTGTCCTTTGCCCTGGAAGGCGTGATCGACATGGACGGCCAACGCCGCCCAGTCAGCTTCACCGCCAAACTCAGCGGCAGCGGTCAGGTACAGGTTCACTAGGCATTGCCCGCCGGGCCATGCCAACTGTCGGAGCCATCCGACCACTGGAATACCAGAGACTGACTGATGTCATTCAATCATTACTATCAAAGTGAGTTGACCGCACTGCGTCAACTCGGGAAGCGCTTTGCCGAGCGCAGCCCGGCACTCGCTCCGTTTCTCGGCCAGAGCGGCCGTGATCCGGACGTCGAGCGGCTGCTCGAAGGCTTTGCGTTCCTGACCGGTCGCCTGCGGCAAAAGCTCGATGACGAGCTGCCGGAGCTGACCCATTCGCTGATGTATCTGCTGTGGCCGAACTATATGCGGCCGCTGCCAGCATTCAGCATGCTGCAGTTCGAGGCGCTGGACAATCCAGGTGCCAGCGTTACCGTACCGCGCGACACGCCGGTTGAATCCAAGCCGGTCAAGGGCGTGGCCTGCCGCTTCCGCACCACCTATAACACCGAACTGTCGGCGCTGGTCATGCGCGCCGTGGATTACTCGGTCAAGGGCGACGGCGCGTTGCTCAGCCTGCGCCTGGGCGTCAACGGCGGCGGCAAGCTGGCCGACATGAAGCTGGACAAGCTGCGTCTGCACCTGGCCGGTGAGCGCTATATCAGCCAGACCCTGTACCTGTCGCTGCTGCGGCACCTGCAGGATGTGCAGTTGGTCGTTCTGGACGCCGCGGGCAAACCTTTAAAGGATGCTTATGACCGGCCGCTGCAAGCGCTGAAGCTGGACCGGGGACAACTGCAACCGGTGGGCTTTGCCGAAGAAGAAGCACTGGTGCCCTACCCGCTGAATACCTTCAGGGGTTACCGCTACCTGCAGGAGTATTTTTCCTTCCAGGAGAAATTCCTGTTCGTCGATCTCAAGGGCCTGGAGGTGGTGCACAGCCTGCCCGACGATATTCTGAAAAAGGCCTGCGGCCTGGAACTGCGCTTTGATATCAGCCGTGCCGGATCACAGCGTATCCGTCCGACTCTGGACAATATCCGCCTGTACTGCACCCCCATCGTCAACCTGTTTTCCCACGACGCCACACCGATTCGCCTCGACGGCCGCCAGGACAAATATATGTTGCGTCCGGCGGAATACGAGAATGCCCATTGCGGCGTCTTTTCGGTGGACCGGGTAACCGGCTGGAAGCCTGGCGGCATGGGCTATGAAGAGTACGTCCCGTTCGAGTCCTTCGAGCACGACGCCAGCTTCGACTTCCCCCAGGCCCGCCCCTACTACAGCCTGCGCCAGAATCCGTCGCTACTGGGTGACGGCATAGACACCTACCTGAGCTTTGGCATGCGCAGCCTGGAACAGCACGAAACCCTCTCGGTAGAGCTGACCTGCACCAACCAGAACCTGCCACTGCAACTGGCACTGGGGGACATCTGTCGCCCCAGCGAGGGCACACCGGAGTTTCTGCGCTTTCGCAACATCAGTGCGGTCACTCCAAGCTACGCGCCGCCGCTGCATCAGGACTTCCTCTGGAAGCTGATCAGCAATATGTCACTCAACTACTTGTCGCTGGCCAATGTCGACGCACTCAAGGTCATCCTTGAGACCTACGACCTGCCGCGGCATTACGACCAGCACGCGGCCAAGGTTAGCCAACGGCTACTGAACGGCCTCAAGGGCATCAGCCACAAGCCGGTCGACCGCCTGTATCGCGGCCTACCAATCCGCGGCGTGCGCACCGAGCTGGTGATGGACAGCGACGGTTACCTGGGCGAAGGCGACCTGTTCCTGTTTGCCTCCATTCTGAACGAGTTTTTTGCGCTCTACGCCAGCCTCAATTCCTACCACGAGCTGGCAGTCAAGAGCACCAAGGGAGAGATTTACCAATGGACACCACGCATGGGGCAACAGCCCCTGCTCTGACCCAGCTGAGCCGCAGCATTCGCGAGTACAGCCTGTTTCAGGGTGTGCTGCTGGTGCTTGAACGTCTCGGCTCCGAGCATCCTGACCTGAGTCAGGATGAGCTCTACAACCTGATCGACTTCCAGGCCAACCCGAGCATGGGTTTTCCGGGTAGCGACATTGATCAGGTGAGTTTCTTCCGTGAGCACGGCAAGGTGCGCGCGCGCATTCGCCTGAACCTGATCAGCCTCTTTGGTGCCGGCTCACCGCTGCCCGCCTTTTATGGAGAGCAGGCCCTGGGCGATGCGCCAGACGGCAATACCACACGGGAGTTTCTCGATCTGTTCAACAACCGTTTGCAGCGGTTGTTGCTGCCGATCTGGCAGAAATATCGTTATTACTCGCGCTTCGGCGAAGGTGCCAGCGACGCCTTCTCTTCCCAATTGTTCTCGCTTATTGGCCTGGGCAGTGAATCGATCCGTGGCGAGTCGGTACTGAACTGGAAGCGCCTGCTGCCCTACCTCGGCCTGCTCAGCCTACGCGTCCAATCCGCCGCACTGATCGAATCGGTGCTGCGTTACTACTTCAAGCACACCGCTCTGCATATCGAACAATGCATGGAGCGCGAAGTGGAAATTCAGGCAGACCAGCGCAATCAGCTCGGCCTGGCCAATAGCGGCCTGGGTACCAGCCTGGTGCTGGGTGACCAGGTGCGCGATCGCGGCGGCAAGTTTCGCATTCATATTCAGCAACTCAGTTGGGAGGA
>JBKBSI010000187.1:0-6590 GCA_046291745.1 Pseudomonas sp.
CCCTGTAGCTCGACGATGGCATCCCTGCCATCGACGGTCGGCTTAGCCCTGCATGCCTGCGACGGCTAGCGGCCCTGTTATTTCCTGATAGAAAACCATTGGGTTTCTGCGGCGACCTTTTGACTAGTTGCGCAGGCTCAAAATAGGCCAGCCCTTCTCCTGCGCATGGGCACGCAATACATCATCCGGATCCACCGCCACCGGGTTGTCGACCATATTCAACAGCGGCAGATCGTTCTGCGAGTCGCTGTAGAAATAGCTGCCGTCGAGCTTCTTGCCGTTTTCCATCAGCCAGCGTTCCAGACGCGTCACCTTGCCTTCGCGAAAGCACGGAATGTCGGTGGTGCGGCCGGTGTAGCGGCCGTCGATGCGCTCGCATTCGGTGGCCAGAAGAATGTCGAAACCCAGGCGCTCGGCAATCGGGCCGGTGACAAAGCGGTTGGTGGCAGTGATGATCATCAGCGTATCGCCCGCCTGCCGGTGCTTGTCGATCAGCGCCAGAGCCTTGGGTAATACCATGGGTTCAATCCACTCGGTCATGAATTGCTGGTGCCAGGCTGTCAGTTGTTCGGGCTCATGTTCTGCCAGCAACTGCAGGCAGAAGTTCAGATATACCTCTATATCCAGGCGACCGGCCAGGTAGTCGTTGAAGAAGGCGTCATTACGGGTCTTGTAGGCCTCACCGTCAACGATGTTGTTGGCGACGATGAACTCGCCCCAGGCGTGGTCGCTGTCGCCGCCGAGCAGCGTGTTGTCCAGATCGAAAATGGCCAGTGCCAAGGGGGATTCTCCTGTGTTGGGTTGTCTCAAGCCGCAAGGATAATCCAGTGGCGGAACAAATGCTTGTGCCGGGGCGCTGGAGGTTGCGAGGGCATTTCTTATGCTCGGTATTTCAGTCCCGTGACACTGTTGAAATCGGCGTCACAGGGCAATTGCTGCGTCGCGCGTCTTTGTGGAACAATGCAGAGGACAATTAACCAAGGAAACTGGCTGTGATCGATCCCGATGGCTTCCGTCCCAATGTAGGCATCATCCTGACCAACGGGTCAGGGCAGGTGCTATGGGCGCGCCGTATCGGTCAGGATTCCTGGCAGTTTCCGCAGGGTGGCATTCAGCGCAATGAAACGCCCGAACAGGCGTTGTACCGCGAGCTGCATGAAGAAGTCGGCCTGATGCCCGAGGATGTCGAGATTCTCGCCTGCACCCGCGGTTGGCTGCGCTACCGCCTGCCGCAGCGTCTGATTCGCAACCACTCCCAGCCTGTATGCGTTGGTCAAAAACAGAAATGGTTTCTGCTGCGTTTGACCGCAGATGAGCAGAGCGTGTGCATGACCCGTACCCCCAAGCCAGAGTTTGATGGCTGGCGCTGGGTCAGTTACTGGTATCCGCTGGGTCAGGTTGTGGCCTTCAAGCGGGATGTCTATCGCCGTGCCATGAAAGAGTTGGCGCCCCGCCTGCCGCTGGGCGAAGAGGTGCCTTCTTGAATATGCTCAATACGCTGCGGCGTACGGTTCAGGAGGTCAACTCCGCCAAGGACCTGCCCACTGCCCTGGATATCATCGTGCACCGTGTGCGTGAGGCCATGGGTACGGAGGTGTGTTCTGTCTACCTGCTCGATCCGCAAAGCACCCGTTATGTGCTTATGGCTACAGAGGGTCTGAACAAGGATGCGGTGGGCGTCGTCAGCCTGGCCACCAACGAGGGTCTGATCGGTTATGTCGGCGCCCGTGAGGAGCCGGTCAACCTCGAGGATGCCGCTGCGCACCCCAAGTTCCGTTATTTCGCTGAGACCGGTGAGGAGCGCTATGCCTCCTTCCTGGGTGTGCCGATTATTCATCACCGCCGGGTGATGGGTGTGTTGGTGGTACAGCAGAAGGAACGTCGTCAGTTCGACGAGTCCGAAGAATCCTTCCTGGTAACCATGAGTGCGCAGTTGGCCGGTGTGATTGCACACGCCGAGGCCACTGGGTCGATTCATGGTCTGGGCTGGGGCGGCGAGGCGGTACAGGATACGCGCTTCGATGCGGTGCCCGGCGCGCCGGGGGTAGCCATTGGTCAGGCGGTGGTGATCATGCCGCCTGCCGACCTCAAGGCGGTGCCCGACAAGCTGGTTGCCGATATCGACGCCGAGATCGTGCTGTTCCGCCACGCGCTGGACGCTGTGCGGCGGGATATGCAGGACATGTCCAGCAAGCTGTCTACTCAACTGCGGCCCGAAGAGCTGGCGCTGTTCGATGTTTATCTGATGATGCTTGATGATGCGGCGCTGGGTAATGAGGTGCTTACCGTTATCCGTACCGGGCAGTGGGCGCAGGGCGCCTTGCGTGAGGTGGTGACTTCCCACGTCAACCGTTTCGAGATGATGGATGACCCTTACCTGCGTGAGCGGGCTTCGGACGTCAAGGATCTGGGTCGGCGCATCCTTGCTTATCTGCAGGAAGCCGGCAAGCAGGATCTGGTGTTCCCCGATCAGACCATTCTGGTCAGCGAAGAATTGTCGCCGGTGATGCTTGGTGAGGTGCCCAAAGAGAAGCTGGTGGGTCTGGTCTCGGTGCTGGGTTCTGGTAGTTCGCACGTGGCGATTCTGGCCCGGGCGATGGGTATCCCCACGGTAATGGGTGCGGTGGATCTGCCCTATACGCGCATGGACGGCATGGAGCTGATTGTCGACGGTAACCACGGTGAGGTGTATTCCAATCCCTCTGCCGAGCTGCGTCGTCAGTACATGGAGTTGGTGCGTGAGGAGCTGGAACTGGTCCAGGGTCTGGAAAAGTTGCGCGATGTGCCCTGTGTCACCCTCGATGGCCATCGCATGCCGCTCTGGGTAAACACCGGGTTGCTGGCAGATGTGGCGCGCTCGCTGGATCGCGGCGCCGAAGGGGTGGGGCTGTATCGTACCGAAGTGCCCTTCATGATTCAGGATCGCTTTCCCAGTGAGAAGGAGCAGCAGGCTACCTATCGTGAGCAGCTAGAGGCCTTTCATCCGCTGCCGGTGACCATGCGCAGCCTGGATATTGGCGGTGACAAGGCGCTGACCTATTTCCCGATCAAGGAAGACAACCCCTTCCTTGGTTGGCGCGGTATTCGGGTGACTCTGGATCACCCTGAAATTTTTCTGGTGCAAACCCGGGCCATGCTCAAGGCCAGCAAGGGCCTGAACAACCTGCGCATCATGTTGCCGATGATCAGCAGCGTGTATGAGGTCGAAGAGGCTCTACATCTGATCCATCGTGCCCATAGCGAGATCTGTGACGAGGGTGTCGAGGTGCCTATGCCACCGGTCGGGGTGATGATCGAGGTGCCGGCTGCGGTGTATCAGGCGCGCGAGCTGATACAGATGGTTGATTTCCTGTCGGTGGGTACCAACGATCTGACTCAGTATTTGCTGGCAGTGGACCGCAACAATCCGCGCGTAGCGGACCTATACCATTCCCTGCACCCTGCGGTGTTGCAGGCGCTGCTCAGGATCGCCACTGCCTGCCGTGAAGCGGGCAAGCCCATGAGTGTGTGCGGTGAAATGGCCGGAGACCCTGCTTCGGCGGTGCTGCTGATGGCTATGGGTTGTGATGTGCTATCGATGAACGCGACCAACTTGCCCAAGGTCAAATGGCTGCTGCGGCAGATAAATCTGACCGACGCCAAGGCACTGCTGGATGAGGTGATAGAGCTGGATAACCCCTATCTGGTACAAAGCACCCTGAATCTGGCGCTGAAAAACATGGGGCTGGAAAAGGTCTTGCGCCAGGGGCGCTAGCCTCTGGATGGCAACAGGTCCCAGCCTGACTCTCCGAGCGCTTGGCCATTAGGGCCGAAGCGTCTCTCGACGAAATGAATTTCCTTGTGATGGTTGATGCTCAGCAGGCTGCTGGCGCGGGTGCCGTACTCCTCTCCCAGGATAAAGGCGGCTGACAGCATACGCTCCCACTCCAGGCTGACCCCAGTCTGGGGCAGCTGATCATCAGCGTGAACCTGGCTGTCCTCAAGCAGCTTCAGCAGCGATTCCGGCGAGCTTTGCAGGTTGTCGGCAAGCTGTTCCCGCAGTTTGCGCTGTTTTGGCCAGTCACTGTCTAGCTGTCCGTTGGACAGCGCGTAGATACCCGGGTCAAGCAGTCGGGGTTGCCGTTCTTCGCTGTTGTACAACCAGAGTTGCTCATGATCGCCAACCAGCAGATTGAAGGGACTGAAGTCCGCATTGTCTTCGGCCAGGGCCTGCAGGTAACTGCCAGGCTCTTGGTCAGAGACGAGGTAGTCGAGCACTAGTGAGCCGCGCGAAAGTTCGCCTTTACGCAATCCCGGTGCGCGTATGTTGGTCAGGGTGGCGAAGCGTGCTTGGCGGGTTACCCCAAGCCAGGTTCCGCCTGCCTCCAAGTCCTTGCCTGCGAGCAGATCGGGGTGCCCTTCTGCATTCCAGAAATCGGCTTCCCGGGTAGGTCGGGCATGGAATTCGTCACGGTTGCCAAGCAGGGTCAGGGGTTGTCCACCCACCTGCCAGGCAAAGGCCAGAAGGCACATATAACTTCTCCTCTATTGCTTTCAGTGTACCGGCATTTAGTCGAAATGGACGGAATTTGCCGACTGATGAGTACGCTGAATACTGCTCTATCGGACGCTAAAAGACCGACCCTGAGGGTCGGTCTCCATGTCTGCAATGTGGTGAGTCCATGGCGTCTGTGATCAGCTCAGTCGGTAATCAGCACTGGCGTCAGGGGCGGGGGTAGCACACCTGTAGCGATCACGGTGTAGATGGTACCCGCATTCAATGCGGTCCCCGGCAGGTTGATAACAGTGTCGGGTGTGCCGGTGACATTCACTTGCAGATCATAGCTACCCGCGGGAACGGTCAGATAGGGCGATGCGGTGAAGTAGGGCACGTTTTCCAGTGGCTGCAAGATTGCTCCGTTTGCCAGTACATCAACGCTGGGTGCATCAGGGGCGGCGTGTATGACTCGCACCAAAACATCATCGCCTTCGGCCGGGATCGTCTCGTCAACCAGTCCGCGCAGGGTGAAAGCCTGCTCTGTGGTGGCAGGTGTCAGCAGACCAGTGGCAAGAGCGCTATAGGCCATGCCGGGCTCTGCTTCAAGGGTGAAGACCTGATCGGCTACCGGTGCAGTGCTGCCGGGAATGGCAACGGCCAGCTCATAGCTGCCAGCCTGTACCACCAGATAGTCACTGAAGTCGGTGAATTCCAGCAGCACACCGGTTGCGGCACCATTGACCAATACTTCTACTTCCGGGGCATCGGGTGCCAGGTGTACCGCACGGATCTGCACGCGATTGTCTTCCAGCGCGACAAAGGCAGGATCATCCAGCAGCGCTACAACTGAAGCTGGCGCTACGCCGGAAGGGCGATCCAGCGCCGCGGCAAAATAGGACAGCCCAGCCTGCAGGGTCAGGTCGCCCGAGTCGTAGGCAACATTGCTGCTACCTGCCGGAGTAATGCGGATACGGTAGGTGTCTTCTGGCAAAGTCAGATACATGCCGCTGTCATCCCGGGGCATGAAGTCCGCAAGGGTTGGCGTCGCCGCCAGCTCATCACCGGTGTTGGTATAGACATCCACTGGGCCTACTGCTGGTGCCGCATGTAATACGAACAGATCGGTAAAACCCGCCGCAGGTGTTTCAATCATGTCCTGAATGACCAGCAGGTCGAAAGGCGTCTCTTCACTGCCGAGGACACCGTAGGCTACCAAGGTAAAGAAGGTATCAGCGGTAGGCGTGACCACGCTGGAGAAGACGGGGTCCGAGTCAGCCGCAGCACCCGCTGCTCGGATATCAATCTCAAGCTGCTCCGCAGGAAGATCAAGGAAGGATGTACCTTCGCCGAAGGGCAGGTCGGCAATGCCTAGGGCGCCGTTGACATAGATGTCGACGTTGGGTGCGCCCGCAGAAGCATGCAGCACTCTGACCTGGGCGGTGGGGCCTTCCGGCACCGGCAGCGCGTCGCGCTTGTTACTGCTACTGCTGCTGAAGCAGCCAGACAGGACAACGGCACATGTTGCCAAGAAAACGATTAATAGTCGGTTCACCTGGTAGTCCTCTTCATTTATGACCCACAAGGGAGTGGCTGATAGGCCCGATTGCCTGTGCCCAATAAAGACCAATATCTATACATAATCCATTGCAATCCTATGCAAAATATTTCTTATGTATATGTTTTGGTCAGGCTGGCGCTCTAGCCTGGTCGCTTTCACTCTTTTTGCTGGCAACGGCAGCAGCTCTGATGAGTGGATTTCGGCTACACTAGCGGCCCCGCATTGCGGGATCTGAATGAAGTAAGCCGGGGGGTACGCGTGGAGTTTCTGGTCTATCTGGTTCTGGGTGGTTTTGCTGGCACGCTTGCAGGACTGTTTGGTGTTGGCGGTGGAATGATCATCGTTCCGGTGCTGGTTTATAGCTTTGCCCTGCAGGGCTTTTCTGCCGATGTGCTGACGCATATGGCGGTGGGTACCTCGCTAGCGACCATTGCCTTTACCTCGATCAACGCGATTCGCGCCCATCACCTGAAGGGTGCCGTGCGCTGGCCCCTGTTTATATGGATGACCCTGGGTATTGTCTTTGGTACCGTATTGGGCGCCTTCACTGCAGCA
>JBKBSI010000188.1:0-6589 GCA_046291745.1 Pseudomonas sp.
ATCGGCCCGCCTAGTGCCACTGACTCCTACCTGAATATCCCGGCGATCATCAGCGCAGCTGAAGTAACAGGTGCTGATGGCATTCACCCCGGCTACGGCTTTCTCGCGGAGAACGCCGATTTTGCCGAGCAGATTGAACGCTCCGGCTTTACCTTTATCGGTCCCAGTGCGGAAGTCATCCGCCTGATGGGCGACAAGGTCTCGGCGATTGCCGCCATGATCAAGGCTGGCGTACCCACGGTACCTGGCTCCGACGGCCCGCTACCGGAAGATGAACAGGAGTGTCTGGCGATTGGTCGCCGGGTCGGCTATCCGGTCATCATCAAAGCCTCGGGCGGCGGCGGCGGTCGCGGTATGCGCGTAGTGCACGAGGAGACCGAACTGATCAAGTCGATTCGCCTCACGCGTACCGAAGCGGGTGCTGCGTTCGGCAACCCGGTGGTCTATCTGGAAAAATTCCTGACCAATCCGCGGCACGTCGAGGTACAGGTACTGTCCGACGGCCAGGGCCATGCAGTACACCTGGGCGACCGCGACTGCTCACTGCAGCGTCGGCACCAGAAAATCATTGAAGAAGCGCCAGCGCCCGGCATCGATGAAGAAGCTCGAGCCATGGTGCAGGCACGCTGCGTCAAGGCCTGCATCGATCTTGGCTACCGCGGGGCCGGTACCTTCGAGTTCCTGTATGAGAACGGTGACTTCTTCTTTATTGAGATGAACACCCGCGTACAGGTAGAGCACCCCGTCTCGGAAATGGTCACTGGTATTGATATCGTCAAGGAGCAGATCCTGGTCGCATCAGGTCAGCCGCTGAGCATCACCCAGGACGATGTGGTCATTCGCGGGCATTCCATCGAATGCCGGATCAACGCGGAAGACCCCAAAACCTTCATGCCCAGCCCCGGCACCGTGAGTTTCTTCCATGCCCCTGGCGGTAACGGTGTACGGGTGGATTCGCACCTTTACAGCGGCTACAAGGTCCCGCCCTACTATGATTCGCTGGTTGGCAAGCTGATCACCTATGGCGCCACCCGCGATGAAGCGCTGGCACGCATGCGCAACGCGCTGGATGAATTGGTGGTCGACGGCATCAAGACCAATACGCCGCTGCACCGCGAACTTGTTCGCGATCCGGGTTTCTGCAAAGGTGGTGTCAACATTCACTACCTTGAGCACAAACTCGGCATCAAGTAGATTCTGCCTGCACAAGTGTGACCCTCGTCGGGAGCGGCCAGTCCGCTCCCGCGTTTTTTTGTAGCCTCCGAAGGAAAGCCCCCATGTCCTGGTTGCAACTGCGTCTAGCCATTACCCCCGAACAGGCCGACCCGCTCGAGGACGCCTTATTGGCATTGGGCGCGGTTTCCGTGACCTTTATGGATGGCGAAGACCAGCCGATCTTCGAGCCCGACCTGGGCACCACACCACTCTGGACCCACACCCATCTGCTCGCCCTGTTTGAAGCGGATACCGATGCCCAGGCGCTGCTCGCCAGCCTGCAGAACCTGCATCCTGGCCCGCTACCCGAACACCAGTTCGAGGTCCTGGCTGATCAGGAGTGGGAGCGCAGTTGGATGGAGCATTTTCAACCCATGCGCTTTGGTCGACGTTTGTGGATAGTGCCCAGCTGGCACGCCGCGCCCGAACCCGACGCGGTCAACCTGCTGCTTGACCCCGGCCTGGCCTTTGGCACCGGCACTCACCCCACTACCGCACTCTGTCTGGAGTGGCTGGACAGCCAGGATCTGAGTGAACTTGAGGTCATCGACTTTGGCTGCGGCTCAGGGATTCTGGCTATCGCCGCGCTGCTGTTGGGCGCCAGCAAGGTAACCGGCACCGATATTGACATTCAGGCCCTGGAAGCTTCCCGCGACAACGCTCAGCGCAACCAGATTGCTGATCAACGGCTGGCCCTGTACCTGCCGGAACAGATGCCGCAAGAGCCTGCCGATGTACTGGTCGCGAATATTCTGGCTGGCCCGCTGGTCAGTCTTGCTCCGCAGCTCGGCACATTGGTGCGCCCTGGCGGCCGCATTGCCCTGTCCGGCATTCTTGCCGAGCAGGCCGATGACGTGCTGCAAGCTTACCGCAATGACTTCGAGCTGGATCCGCTGGCCGAGCGCGATGGCTGGGTCAGGATCAGTGGTCGACGCCTCTTGGCGCCATGACCTGCTTGCCGCACAATAGCGTATCTATGGTCTCACAGCGGCAAAGGAACAGCGGTCAATCATGAGTGAAATGCTGGTAGCGCAATGCCCTCACTGTCAGACGCGCTTTCGCCTGTCACATGAGCACCTGCAGGCCGCTGCCGGAAATGTCCGCTGTGGTGCCTGCCTGAAGGTCTTCGACGCCTCCAGCCAGGCACCTGCCGCGCCAAAGCCTATACAACCAATTACACCGCCGCCTGCGCCCAAAGCGCCAGAGGCACCCGCGCCAAGCCCAACGGGTAGTGATCGCCAGGGCACTCTATTAATTCATGACGACCTGGAACTGGACGAGCTGGACCTTGAGGCACTAGGCCTTGACGAGTCGATCCTCGAAGAAATCAATCCCGCCGCCAAACCCGAGCAGCCTGCCAAGCCAGTACACGAGGCAGCACCCGAAGTCGCCTCAACCAAGCTTCCCGAGCCGGCACCGGCACCGGCACCGGCACCGGCACCGGCAAAACAACAGCCTGCCCCTGCGGCGAAACAACCAGAAGAAAAAATCCAGGCACCCGAGACGCCCGCAGCCGCGGCCGACCGGCAGCAACAGATGGAAGAGCGCGACGCCCAACTGAACATAGATAGCGTCTTTGAATTTACCGAAGACGAGATGGATGACGCAGCGCAGGATAGTGACTACGAGGACCTCGATCTGCACGACGCCTTCGTCGCCGCGCCCCGGGTGAGGGACTTTGAGCTCAGCCCGGCGAAGGCCGCTGTCGAGCCGAGCGACGCAGCAGACCAACTGTTCGGCACCCCGATTCCTGAGCCCATGCGGCCATTGATCGCAGCTGGCCGGGATCATGGCATCTATCTGCGCGACAAACCTAAAGAGGCCCCGGCTCCGCCAATCCGCATCTCCCATCCAGAAGAAGCCGAGCCACCCAGGATAAAGCATAGCGAACCCGACCGGCATGAACCGCTGCTAGGTGACCACCTGCAGCTTCCTGACCTGACTGATGAATCGCTGATGTTGGATGACCGCCCGCTGGCCCGGCCGCCAAAAAACCGGGCTCTGTGGATATGTCTGAGCATTGTTGCCGCCCTCGGCCTGGTCGCCCAGGCACTGCTGTATAACTTTGAAGCACTCAGCTATAACGACCGCAGCCGCCCCATGATCGAAAAGCTGTGCCTGCTTGGCGGCTGCGAGCTGCCAGCGCGGGTGGATATCAGCCTGATTCGCAGCAGCAACCTGACCGTGCGTCCGCATGCAGAATTCCCCAACGCCCTGGCCGTCGATGTGATTCTCTATAATCGCGCTGATTTTGCCCAACCTTTCCCGGTCATTCGCATGAGCTTCAGTGACCTGAGTGGTCGCGAACTGGCCCAGAGAACCTTTCGTCCGGAAGAATATCTGGGTGGCGAGCTGGCTGGCGCCTCCTTGATGCCATCACAAATACCGGTACACGTGGGCCTTAGCCTGCTTGATCCCGGTGCCGAGGTCGCCAGTTATAGCCTGGACTTCCTTAGCCCCTGAGCGCGCAAGCAACTCTGTTCAAAAATCACCCAACTCAGTCTTTATATGGTCATCCAGAGCAGGTATGATTACTGCCCTTTTTTACATTAATGATCCACGGTTCCTGACTTAGGTTGTCTGGCGTCGACCCGGCGGGCGTGCCACAAAATAATCGGATGTACAGGGATGGAGCTAGCAGTGACCCGTATCGGACCCTACACCCTTGCCAATCGTGTGATTCTTGCCCCGATGGCTGGCGTCACCGACCTGCCCTTTCGGCGGCTGTGCCGCCGCCTTGGCGCTGGCCTGGTAGTCTCCGAGATGGTCACCGCCGACACCCGCCTGTGGAACAGTCGCAAGTCCCGCCAGCGCCTTGATCATACTGGCGAGAACGAGCCGCGATCGGTACAGATTGCCGGTGGCGATGCCCTTATGATGGCTGACGCGGCGCGCTGCAACGAGCAGTTGGGCGCACAGATCATCGATATCAATATGGGTTGCCCAGCGAAAAAGGTCTGCAACAAGGCCGCTGGCTCGGCACTGATGCGTGATGAGAAACTGGTGGCCGAAATTCTTGAAGCCGTAGTCGCTGCAGTCAACCTGCCAGTTACGCTGAAGATTCGTACCGGCTGGTGCGCAGAACAACGCAACGGCTTGCAGATCGCACGTATTGCCGAGCAATCCGGCATCCAGGCCCTGGCCGTGCACGGCCGGACGCGCACGCAGCTGTACACCGGCAGTGCCGAGTACGACAGCATTGCACTGATAAAACAGAACCTGACTATCCCGGTGTTCGCCAACGGCGACATAGACTCACCGGAAAAAGCCAAGGCAGTGCTTGATTACACCGGTGCTGATGCCGTCATGATCGGCCGGGCGGCACAGGGTAAACCCTGGATCTTCAACCAGATAAACCATTACCTCGAACATCGCCAGCACCTGCCCGAGCCGGGACTGGACTGGCAGCGCGATATTCTGCTGGAGCACCTGGACGCCCTGCATGTTTTTTACGGCCAGGAACACGGTGCCCGTATTGCCCGCAAGCATGTCGGTTGGTACTTGCAGACGCTACCAGGGGCTACGGAATTCCGCCGCCAGTTCAATCGCATTGATTGCGCCAGACAGCAGCGCCTTAGCATCCAGAATTTCTTTACCCGCCTGTTGGCAGGAGACCTCGCGGCATGAATCTTTTGAACGAACCCCTGATGAATGGAACAGACACCGTGAGTGAAGCATCCGATGAAATGCAATACGTGGTGCCCGATACTCTGAGCCAGAGCAGCCGCACACTGCGCAATAGCGTCGAGCAAGCATTGAAGAACTATTTTGACCACCTTGACGGCCAGGACGTTACCAACGTCTACGACATGGTCCTGTGTGAAGTAGAAGCGCCATTGCTTGAAAGCGTCATGCAGCATGTCAAAGGCAACCAGACTCGCGCCTCCGAAATTCTCGGTCTGAATCGCGGTACCCTGCGCAAAAAGCTCAAGCAATACGGACTGCTTTAAGCCACCAGCACCCTAGCCCTGCCCTACACCGTGCTTGAAGCCCTGTGCTTGAAGCCGAACGTTTTCACCAATCTGACCTGGATAGAAGATGACCGACCAAACTACCCGCCTGCCGATTCGTCGTGCGCTGATCAGCGTCTCGGACAAGACCGGAATCGTTGAATTTGCCCGTGAATTGACCGCCCAGAATGTCGAGATTCTCTCCACCGGCGGCACTTTCAAGTTGCTGCGTGAGCAAGGTATCGACGCCGTAGAAGTGGCTGACTACACCGGCTTCCCGGAGATGATGGATGGCCGGGTCAAGACCCTGCACCCGAAAATCCACGGCGGCATACTCGGCCGTCGCGACATCGACGGCAAAGTCATGCAGGAGCATGGCATTCAGCCAATCGACATGGTGGTGGTCAATCTCTACCCCTTCGCCGCGACCGTCGCCAAACCTGGCTGCAGCCTGCCTGACGCCATCGAAAATATCGATATCGGCGGCCCGACCATGGTCCGCTCGGCAGCAAAGAACCATAAGGATGTCGCCATTGTGGTCAATGCCAGCGACTATGCAGGCATCCTCGAGGCGCTGAAACAGGGCGGCCTGACCTACGCCCAACGCTTCGATCTGGCGCTCAAGGCGTTTGAGCACACCGCCGCCTACGACGGCATGATTGCCAACTACCTAGGCACTATCAACCAGCAGGACGACACACTGAGCACCGAAGGCCGCGCAGCTTTCCCGCGCACCTTCAACACCCAGTTCAGCAAAGTGCAGGACATGCGCTACGGCGAGAATCCGCACCAGGCTGCAGCCTTCTACCGCGAGGCCAGCCCTGCCGAAGCCTGCATCGCTACCGCCGTGCAATTGCAAGGCAAAGAGCTGTCCTACAACAACGTTGCCGATACCGACGCGGCCCTGGAATGCGTCAAGGGCTTCAGCAAACCTGCCTGCGTAATCGTCAAGCACGCCAACCCCTGCGGCGTCGCCGTGGTTCCGGATAACGAGGGTGGTATTCGCCAGGCCTACGAACTGGCTTACGCCACCGATTCGGAATCCGCCTTTGGCGGCATCATCGCCTTCAACCGCGAGCTGGATGCTGAGACTGCGCAAGCCATCGTTGAGCGCCAGTTCGTTGAGGTCATCATCGCCCCGCGTATCAGCCTGGCGGCCCGGGAAGTCGTTGCCGCCAAGGCCAACGTTCGCCTGCTCGAATGCGGTGAATGGTCGGCTGAGCGGCATGCCGATCTGGATTTCAAGCGCGTGAATGGTGGCCTGCTGGTGCAAAGCCGCGACATCGGCATGATCACTGAAGCCGACCTGAAGATTGTCACCCAGCGCGCACCCACCGAACAGGAAATCCACGACCTGATCTTCGCCTGGAAAGTGGCCAAATTCGTCAAGTCCAACGCCATTGTCTACGCCAGCCAGCGCCAAA
>JBKBSI010000189.1:0-6539 GCA_046291745.1 Pseudomonas sp.
CGCAGGAATCTGTTTAAGTATGAGAACAACGCCAGGGTAGGCGTACCCCTTATCGTTGATGTAATAGTTTTGGCCAAGCCTTGGAAATACATAAGCCAGCGACTCATCCGCACCCACCTCGCTTTTGACCATTTCAATCCATTCAGTCAGCTTGGAACGGCGGTTTTCTATCTCTGATTGGATTTCAGATGGTTTGAAAAATGGCACCACAAAGGTAGCTGCGTAGTGGGTCCCCGCTTCTTTGTATAGCTGTTTTGCTGCGTCGTCTGCTTGATCTCTCTTTGTTTTTACCTTGCTGTAATTGCCACCCTCATCGCCCGCAGCTATTGGCTGCCAAGCGAGCTTGGCCTCAAAAGCGAAATCTACATCTCTGTTTGATATGTAGAGGTCAACCCTTCCGCCAAAATCTATCTTTTCTTGGTCGGGCAGTGTCGGTGCCCCTTTTTGCGTGGAGTACTCCTCAAGGGCTACCCAGCCTTCAGCCCAGGCAGCCCCAGCCAGCACGCTGACGTTTGTTCTTTCGTTGTACCACCAACAGCAGTCATCGCCGCTCCAAAAGCTGTCATATCTCAAAACAGCCCTTACCCAAGCATCAAGAAGCTGATTCATAGTTTCATCGGGTGAATGAGAATGGCTCAATGTCGTCATGGCAAATCCTTTGCTTCAAAAGGGAAGGTACGGGTCATGATAGTCGACCAGATGAGCATCTTCCTCCGAGAGATGCCACTCGAAAGCCTGTGGCGAAAAGCAGATGCTTGATCTTAAGATACTCGGGGATCAGCCTTTGCTTGTCCTTGGCAATCGGCCGCCAATGCCAGGCCTGGTGCCAATCCGGGGTGTGACTTGGCGGCATTTATCTTATGGATTTCAGGAGGTGACCATGAAGGTCATGATTCTCGCAGCTGTAGCCCTCATGCTTGCCGGTTGCGCGGCGCCAAACATCAGCAGCGACTTTGATGTTGGCAAGGCGGAGCAGTCCGGAGTGGTTGCCGGGTCAATTACCTATGACGGTACTTACGGCGGGTATACGGTGCATGTGGGCTCGTTAGATGGAGAATCCCGCTATCGCATTTCACACGGCAGTAGCCAGACCCTGAATCCGCTTCTTGCCTTTGGGAGTGAAAATGCTGATCCGGTGCTGGGTAAGAAAGGCTCGGCTTTTGTCATCGAACTGCCTGCTGGTGAGTACGTAGTTCATGGATGGCAGATTGGTGTCGGGCCGACCAATGTTTACTCAAATGCACCCATCGATATCACTTTTCGGGTTGAGCCGCAGCAGGTCATTTACCTTGGGAATTTTGACTTCCTAGTTACTGAAACATTCATGAGAAACCCGACGAAAGCGGATGTGACGTTAAGCGATCAATACAGCCGTGATGAGGCGGCTATCAGGGCCGTTGCTCCATCACTTGCTGGGGTGCAGATATCACGAGCAATGGAGGAGGGCATGCGAGTAAGCAGCCTTGGCGGTCGGGGCAACTCAAAAACCACCATTGTCTGGTAGGCAGCTAATGTTCGCTCGATTCGATAAAAGGCCCCTCTGGAAGTAGGGGCCAAATTTTTTTCACATTCCTTTGAACCCTGCCGAAAGTCACCACGACTCACTTCATGAGAACACCAAAATCAACCAATAATGCTGGAGAAACATTCTCATGAAAAATTCTAAACTGATCGCTGTCGCTCTTTTTGCTGCTATGGGTTTTACCGGTATGGCCATGGCCAACTGCGCTGACGATGCGATTGCCGTATGCAATGACAAACATCCTGATCCGTCCAAGAACTACGGTGCCTATAATCTGTGCATCAATTCTCAGTTGGGACAGAAGTGCCCGAAAAATGCCGGTACCGGCCCTGCGTCAAACCAGATCCTGGCGCCGCAGCAACGTCCCCCTCTGCCAACCCCGACCGTTCGTGAGGTTGCTACTCAGCAGCCTGCAGCTCCTCGCACCGGCCGTTAATGGCATGACGGCCGGGTACCAGATACCCGGCCGTATCTTTCGTTTTTTCCTTCAAGTTAAATTAACGGCCACGCTTATTTTAACTTCGCTGTTTGAGCCTCTACTCAGCTCCTGTCACTGGCCCCGAAATCGTCAGCACTTCCTTCAAATACCGTGCTTCCTCGACTGGGCTGCGACCAAACAGACGCTTGAACTCCCGGCTGAACTGCGAGGCGCTTTCGTAGCCTACGCGTTGGGAGGCGGTGGCGGCGCTGGAGCCTTCGCGGATCATCAGCAGACGTGCCTGGTGCAGGCGGATGGCCTTGATGTATTGCAGGGGCGAGGTGTTGGTTACGGCCTTGAAGTGTATGTGGAAGTTGGGAATGCTCATGCTGGCTTCCGTGGCCAGGGCGCCGACGGTCAGGCTGTGGTCGTACTGGCTATGGATGCGTTTGAGCACCTTGGCGATGCGGCTGAAGTTGCCATTCTGCAGCAGCGCCGCACGCAAGCCGCCACCCTGTTCGCTGATCAGCACGCGGTAAGTTATCTCACGGAAGATCGAGGCTGCGAGCACGGCCGCTTCCAGCGGTGAGCTGAGTGCTTCGAGCAGTCTGAGCGTGGCGTCTTCCAGCTTGTCGTCCAGGGGTGTGGCGTAGAGCGTGGCGGGCTTGGCTTGTGGTCTGGACAGGGCTGCATCCACCTCCATGGCCAGTTGCGCGGTCAGGGTCTGGTTGATGCGCAAGACCACGCCGAGCATCGGCTCGGCTTCGCTGGCCTCGGTCTCGGAAACAAAGGGCAGGGGGACAGACAACACCAGGTAGTGGCCCGCGTCGTAAATGTATTGGTGGCCGCCATGAAAGCCGCGCTTCCTGCCTTGCAATACGATCACGATGCTCGGCTCATACAGCGCTGGGGTGATCGGGAGTGGGCGATTGGAGCGCATGAAGGTGACGCCATCAAGTATTGACTCGGTATAGCCTTCCGTCGGCGCCAGCCGCTTGACCAGCTCGATCATCCGCGCCCGGTTGCTGGGCATGCTGTTCACGTGAGGGCCTCCCTTGGGCAATAGGTCTTGACTAGACAAGCAGGCTATATATCAGCACATATTTGCGCGTTATACAGGCCCGCCAATACAAATAGGCAAGACTCGAATACGAACAGGCCTTAGCAACCCTGGCTGTGCTCCCTAGCATGTTCCCTGTGGCGATTATTCCGATTTTCAACAGGCAGGAGTACAGACTTATGAGCAACCTTGTAGAGCAAAAAGTCATTCTGATCACCGGCGCCAGCAGCGGTATTGGCGAGGCCACTGCGCGCCTGCTGGCAGAGCAGGGCGCTGCGGTGGTGCTTGGCGCACGGCGCAGTGAACGGCTGGACCAACTGGTGGCGGAGATCACTGCCGCTGGGGGTAGTGCCCGGGCACGGCAACTGGACGTGACAAGACGAGAAGAGGTGCAGGCCTTTGTCGACTATGCGCTTGAGGCGTTTGGTCGTGTCGATGTGCTGGTCAACAACGCCGGCGTCATGCCGCTGTCGCTGCTGTCAGCGCTCAAGGTGGACGAGTGGGAGCGCATGATCGATGTGAACATCCGCGGCGTGCTCTATGGCATTGCGGCGGTGTTGCCGGTCATGCAGGCGCAGGATCGCGGTCAGATCATCAATGTGGCGTCCATCGGCGCCCATGCGGTGTCGCCAACGGCTGCGGTGTATTGCGCTACCAAGTATGCGGTCTGGGCCATATCTGACGGCCTCCGGCAGGAAAATTCAAAGCTGCGCGTTACCACCATCAGCCCTGGGGTGACCGAGTCCGAGCTGGCCGAGAGCATCTCCGACGAGCGTGGGCGCGAGGAAATGAAGGTGTTCCGCCAGGTAGCTATCAGCCCCTTTGCGATTGCCAGGGCGATCCGCTTTGCCATCGAGCAGCCCGAGGATGTGGATACCAGCGAGATCATCGTGCGGCCTACCGCGAGTGCTCACTGAGCCTTCTTCCTCCAAGAGAAATATCATGAATATCAATACCTTTTTCAGTAAATCTCGACACCTTCTCACTGTCCTGTTGTTGCTGGCTTCTGCAGCGCAGGCCGAAGGAGATAAATCTCTGGAAGCGACCAATACAGCGCTGGTTCAGCAGGCGTTTGAGAACTGGCAGCAGGGCACTGGAAGTGTGTTTGATCTGCTGACGGATGATGCTGTGTGGACGGTAGCAGGGGTCAGTCCGGTATCGGCGACCTACGGCAGCAAGCAGGCCTTGGTGGAGGGCGCAGTAAACCCCATCCATGCTCGGCTGCAAACGTCCATCGCACCGACGGTGAAGCACCTGATCGCCCAGGGCGAGAGCGTTGTAGTGCTCTGGGACGGCACGGCGACGGCGGTGGATGGCTCGCGCTATGACAACAGCTATGCCTGGCACCTGGTTATGCGCGATGGCCGTATTACCCAGGTAACCGCTTTTCTGGATACCTGGGCGCTGGTGGAGTTAATGAACTGAAATGGCTGTCAGTTCAGGCTGGGGTTGTCCGGGATCTTGGCAATCACCTTGATTTCAAAGTCGAAGCCATACAGCCAGGTCACGCCAACACCGGTCAGGGTCGGGTGCGGTGCTTCGCCCCAGAACTCGGGTATCACCTTCCAGATCGTTTCGAATTTCGATTCGGGATCCACGATAAAGACGGTGACGTCCACCACATCATCAAAACTGCAGCCGGCGGCGCCAAGGATGGCGTTCA
Source organism: Pseudomonas sp. (assembly GCA_046291745.1). Lineage (GTDB taxonomy): Bacteria > Pseudomonadota > Gammaproteobacteria > Pseudomonadales > Pseudomonadaceae > Halopseudomonas. The sequence goes on from JBKBSI010000189.1 coordinate 4,664, forward strand.
GGTTGCTGAAGGCCAGTCGAACCTGGCTTTCCAGATCCGGTTCGGGTGAGCCATCCTCCTTGCTGCCGACCTGGCCGGATACGAACAGAAAGCCATTGGAGCGGACGGCGGGTGAATAGCGGTTACGCTCATAAAGTGCCTGACGTCCGGGTGGGAAAACGACATCACGCTGTGACATGACTACCTCCATCATGGATTTGGGCGAGCCGGAAACAGCTCGATGGAGATACTCTAGGAGCTTGCATCCCGGCGATAAACTGGCGAGAGTAATCAGCACTGTTTGTGAATCCCAAACAATCCCGTGAAGAGCAGGGTGTAAATGGACCGCTTTGACGCAATGCAGGCCTTTGCCCGGGTGGTAGAGGCGGGCAGCTTTACCAAGGCTGCCGAGACCCTGCACATGAGCAAGACCACTGTCACGCATCTGGTGCAACAGCTGGAGGCGCGGCTGCGCGTCAAATTGCTGAACCGCACCACACGCAAGGTCAATGTGACAGCCGATGGCGCAATCTATTACCAGCGGGTGATTCGGCTGCTGGCAGATATGCAGGATGCCGAAACCGGCTTGTCCGGTGCGTCGGCTCTGCCTCGCGGGCGTCTGCGGGTGGATGTGCCCAGCCCACTGGCGCGGATGCTGCTGGTGCCAGCATTGCCGGATTTCTATGCTCGTTACCCCGACATCCAGATCGACATGGGCGTGAGTGATCGGATTGTCGATATCATTGATGAGAACGTAGATTGCGTGGTGCGTGGCGGGGATCTGGCGGATCTGTCACTGATGGCGCGGCGGGTCGGCGATCTGCAGTTGGGCGTGTTCGCCGCGCCGGCTTATCTGCAGCGGGTTGGCCTGCCTGAACATCCACTGGAGCTGGAAGACTCAGCTCATCATACTGTGGGCTTTCTCTGGGCGCGCACCGGGCGTGCGGTACCCTATGCCATGCATCGAGGTAGCGAGCACCTGCAGATCAAGGGGCAGTATCGGTTGGCGGTGGACGATGGCAACGCCTATCTGGCCGCAGGGCTGGCGGGGCTGGGTATTCTCTGGTTGCCGACATACATGTCTGCGCCGCATGAACAGAGTGGGGAGCTGGTGCCGCTGTTCGAGGACTGGACGCTAGATCCCATGCCGCTCTATGTGGCCTATCCGCCTAATCGACATATCAGTGTCAAATTGCGGGTGTTTATTGACTGGGTGGTGGAGCTGATGGCGGAACATGCACCCGTTGCCGTTCGTCCCAATGCCTGACCCTGTTTCAAAACCATTCTGCCAGGAGTAAGTGCATCCCATGTCTGACCGTCAGGATCTACCATCCGAGACCAATGCCAACGCCCGCACCGAGCTGGCAAGCCTGGCCCGGCAAACGCTGGCGCATTATCAGCAGAATGCCGAGGATTTTCGTGAGGGCACGCGGGATCACGATGTAAGCCAGAATATCGACGCCTTGCTGCGCCACATTCAGGCGCCTGCACCGTTGCAGATTCTGGATATGGGCTGTGGGCCGGGGCGGGATTTGCGTACCTTTTCCTCGCTTGGGCATGTAGCGGTTGGCCTGGATGGCTGCGAGCGCTTTGTCGAGATGGCCCGGCAGGACAGTGGTTGCGAGGTATGGCTGCAGGACTTTCTGGCGCTGGACTTGCCGCCTGAGCGCTTTGACGGGATTTTTGCCAATGCAACGCTGTTCCATATCCCCAGCAAGATTCTGCCTGCCTCGCTGCGGCAACTGCATCAGAGCCTGAAGCCCGGTGGCGTGCTGTTCAGCTCCAACCCGCGCGGGGACGATCAGGAGGGCTGGACCGGTGACCGCTATGCAGCCTATTACCGGCTGGAAACCTGGCGAGCGTTCATGCAGGCGGCGGGTTTTGTCGAGCTTGAGCA
>JBKBSI010000018.1:0-26999 GCA_046291745.1 Pseudomonas sp.
GTTCTCAGAGGCGGCGCGCTCGGGTTCGATTTCGACAATCGCCGGGGTCTCGGTCCATTGCTGCGCGAGGTTCATCACATCGTCGCTGAAGGTCGCGGAGAACAGCAGAGTCTGCCGGTCGCCCTTGCGTGGCGTCTGGCGAATGATCTGCCGCACCTGCGGAATAAAGCCCATATCCAGCATGCGGTCGGCTTCGTCGAGAATCAGTACCTCGATCAGGTCCAGATGCACTTCGCCGCGATTGCAGAAATCCAGCAGGCGGCCAGGGGTGGCTACCAGAATGTCGCAGTGGCGCTTTTCCAGTTGCTTGATCTGCTTGTCGAAGTCCATGCCGCCAACAAAGGCCATGACATTCAGTGGGCAATGTTTGGTCAGGCCTTCGGCGTCATTGGCGATCTGCATCACCAGCTCACGGGTCGGGGCAATGATCAACGCTCGCGGCTCGCCCATGAAACGTTCATCAGGTGGCGGCGTTTCCAGCAACTGGGTGATGGTCGAGATCAGAAAGGCGGCGGTCTTGCCGGTACCGGTTTGTGCACGGCCAATGGCGTCCTGACCCTTGAGGGTACTGCCCAGAACCTGGGCCTGAATCGGGGTGCAGTAGCTGAATCCCTGGTCCTGAATGGCGCGCATCAGGCTGTCGGGCAAGGCAAAGTCATGAAAGCGGGTCTTGCCCTCGGCGGGCGCTACGGCAAAGTCCGCAGCCGTCCACGGCTTGGCAGCAGGCTTGGGTGCCTGCTTGCGGGGGGCGGGCGTTGGCGCTGGAGTAGCTACCGCAGTCTCAGGCTTGGCTGCGTCGTTCGCAGGACGGCTTGGTCGGCGTCTGGCTTCAGAGTTGGGCGTGTGGGGCTTGACGCGCGGAGGAGTGGTAGCTGGCTGCGTCTGGGTCTGCGGCTTTTGTTCTGCTTTGAACAGATTTTTCAGTGCTTTGAGCACAGGCTTCTCTCGGTCTGGGCAAATGGATGTTCACCGGCCAGTGTAAAGCAAGCCGGTGTATTCGCGAAGCCCTGAGCGGTTGTTTTTTGACCAGATATGGCGCTGTGCTATTTGCCGCTCAGCTATCAGAGCCCCAGGCGGGCGCGCAGCCAGACACTGATATCGGCTATTTCTTCGGGGCACACTTCATGGCCCATGGCGTAATCCTGCCATTGCACCTGATGACCATGGGCGAGCAGCAGATCACAGGCCTGCTGACCCAGGCGGGTCTGGACCATCTGGTCCTGACGGCCGTGGGCGAAGAAAATCGGTAGCGGGTTAGTCGCCGGGCCAACCAGCAATTGCTCCAGGGTTGGGCCGTAGGTCGACAGGGCCATCAAGCCGCCTAGCGGCAAGCGACTCTGCATGGCTGCATGCAGCACTACAGCGCCACCCTGGGAAAAACCGGCAAGGATGATGCGCCCGTAGTCGATACCCGCCGTCCGCTGTTGTTCGACCAGAGCCAATACGCTGTCAGCGGAGGTCTGCATCTGCTCATGGTTGATGGCGCGTGCCGGGGCCATGCCGAGGATGTCATACCAACTGGGCATCGGCATGCCGCCATTGATGGTCACCGGCTGTGTGGGTGCTTGCGGAAATATGAAACGCACAGCATGTTCGGCGGGCAGGCCAAGCATCTCGACCACGGGTACGAAGTCGTAGCAGTCGGCGCCAAGGCCATGCAGCCAGATAACGGCGGCGTTGGCAGGCTGGCGGGGTTCGATGATATGGGGGGTAGACATGGGGTGGCTCCCGTTGGTCGCAGCGGCAAGCTTCAAGCGGTAAGCTTCAAGCTGTCCGGGTGTCTGATTCTAGCGTGTTTTTTCGGGCACGCAGTGCGTTACTGCTAGCGCGCTCTATCTGTGCTGCTTGTCGCTGTCGCGCTCAGGCGCGCGACATGAATTTGCCGGATTCGGTGTTGATGCGCACTACTTCACCGGTTTCCAGGTACTCGGGAATCTGTATTTCCAGACCGCTGGCAAAACGCGCGGTCTTGGTTCTGGCGCTGGCTGAAGAACCCTTGATCGCGGGCGGGGTTTCCTCGATGGGCATTTCCACCACTGCGGGCAGCTCGACGCCGACCAGATTACCCTCGACGATCAGACCATACAGGCCGTTGATACCGTCGTGCAGGTAGGGGATTTGCTCTTCCAGTTGCTCCGGGCTGAGGCTGTACTGGCTGAAGTCCTCATTGTCCATAAAGGTGTAGCCGTCGGCGTCTACGAACAGAAACTGCACGGCGCGCTTCTGGAAGTCGATGGCTGCGAGCATGTCGTCACCGGTCAGGCTCTGGTCCAGCTTCTGCTTGGTCTGCACGTGGTTGAAGCGCACCTTGTACAGGGTAGTGCCACTGCGCGAGGAAGGGCTTTTGACTTCAATCTGCGACACGATGTAAGGCTGGTTATTGATCTGGACAATATGTCCCTTTTTCAGCTCGGCAGCTCTGGGCATGATTCGGTGGCTCGGTTCAGATGTTACGGGTTGGATGAGTGGGTCGTTATTGTGCGGGCAACTGCACTGTGGCTTCAAGTTTTCGCGCCTGGCCGGTGATCACCGGCCGGGCGCAGAGAGTTCAGGGGGTTGAGCCGTCGGGATCATCCAGTGGCGGCGGCTCTGGCGGGCCTTCGGGTTGCTCCGTCGGCGGCACAGGTGACTCCATGCGACGGCTGCTCACCAGTTTCTCCAGCCCTTCGCTGTTGCGCAGGTTGACGTCGAGCTGACGGAAGGCAATCTCGATTCCGTGCTCGGCGAACTGGCGGTCTATTTCCCGGTTGATCTCGTCTATTGCCTGATTGCGATCAATCAACTCGCGTACGTGAATGCGCAGCTCATGGTCCAGGGTGCTGTCGCCGAAACTCAGAAACAGCACCATGGGCGCCGGGTCTTTGAGCACTCGAGCATTGTCCTTGGCAATCTGCAGCATCAGCTCTCTGGTTTTGGCCAGGTCCGAGCCGTAGGAAACGCCGACCTTGATGATTACCCGGGTGATGGTGTCGTTGAGTGACCAGTTGATCAATTGCTCGGTGACAAAGGTCTTGTTCGGGACAATGATTTCCTTGCGGTCGAAGTCGGTAATGGTTGTTGCGCGAATACGGATGCGATTGACGGTGCCGGAGAGTGGGCCAATGGTCACCACATCGCCGATCCGAACCGGGCGCTCGAAGAGGATGATCAGGCCGGAAACAAAATTGGCGAAGATTTCCTGCAGACCAAAGCCGAGGCCGACACCCAGAGCTGCCACCAGCCACTGCAATTTGTCCCAACTCACCCCCAGCGATGACAGTCCACTGATAATGCCGATGCTGAAGATGGTGTAGCTGAGCAGGGTGGTGACGGCGTAGCTGCTGCCCTGCTGCAGGTCCATGCGCGAGAGAATGAGCATCTCCAGCAAGCCGGGCAGGTTGCGCGCCAGGGTTACGGTAAATACCACGATCAGCAGCGCGCCGAGAATGTCGGCCGCGCTCATGGGCGCCATCAGCGGGTTGTCGGCAGTGCCGCTGTTGTATTCCCAGAGGGTGACCGAATCCAGGTAGGAGGCGGCGCTGATCAGGTCGGCCCAGACCAGATAGACCAGGATACCGAACAGGATAAGAATGCCCAGTTTGGCCAGACGCAGGGATTGCTGGTTGACCTGCTGAATATCCATCTCCGGGATTTCCACGGCGATTTCACTATCCTGCCCGTCGCGGTTCTGCGCCGCCTCGCGTTTGCTTAACGCACGCTGGTAGGCCAGGCGACGACCGGCTACGTTGAGGTTGCGCACCACGGTACCCTCTACCAGCATCCACAATACGATCAGATAGAGCGTGTCGATAAAGCGGTCGGCCAGTTTTATCGAGGTGTAGTGATAGCCCCAGATACTCATGCCTGCCAGCGCCAGCGGCGTCAGCGTGAGCACCAGGGTGGCGGTCATATGCAGCACGCGCGAATGGTAAAGCGGTTCGCTGCGCCACATCATGTGGCCCAGCAGTATGCTCAGCAGCAGCATGCCCAGCACCGTCAGGCTGCGGCCCATGACATCCTCTGCCAGGGATTCCGGCGTTGCCGAGCTTAGTGCGATGATCAGCACCATGGGCACCATGATCCAGGCCATGTTGCGGGTCAGTCGATGCAGACGCTGAACCAGTTCGACATCCCAGCGGAAGTGGCGCGCAGCGATGCCCCTGGGGTCCAGCACGCGGTACAGCACGTGCAGCACAAACCAGGCCAGCGCCAGTTGCAACAGAGCATCGCCGAGCACCGGCATGACCGGCTCTATACCCAGGCTGAGGATCAGCCCCAGGGCGGCGAGGGTAACCGGCACTGGTAGTATCAGCAGGGCGCTCAGCAGCAGGGCCTTGGGTGTGTGGGTGCTACTGTCGCGGCGGAAGTGTCCGACATCCTCGTTGATGCCCAACAGCTTTGCTCGACCCCGCGGACGCCACCAGGTGTGCAAACCTACCAGTAGTGCCAGCAGCACTAGCCACGGCCAACTGGCTGACATCCTGCTGACAAAGGTGCGGCCCTGATCAACCAGATGCAGATTGTTCCACTGCTTGACTACCTGTGTCGGCAGGGCGACCAGCCAGGCGCGGTCCACCGGACGATTACTGGCGACCCAGAACAGCTGGTCGTCAATGGTGCGCTGCAGATCGTTACTCAGTTGCTGTAGCTGGCGCTGGTTTATCTGCAGGGTAATGGCCTGACTCAGCAGCGTATTGATGTTGCTGCTCAACTGCTCCACCAGATTGGTGCGGCTGGCGATTACCTGCTGCATGTCATCGCGCAGATCCTCGCGTTGGTCGGCAGACAGGCGGCGCAGTAGTGAGGACAGGTAGGTATCCGGGCTCTCCAGTTCATCACGCATGCTGGTGAGCTCGAACTGGCGCAGACGCAGGTCGGCAATCTGGTCCGCTACGTTAGCGTCCAGGTTTACCTTGGGTAGCGAGCGTTTTTGCTGATGCAGGATACGCGACAGCAGCACGCTGCCCTCGAGCACGCTGATCTGTTGTTCAAGTGCCCGATCAACCTGGGTCAGACTCTCTATTTGTTGCAGGGTAAGAATGTTTTGCGCGGTCAGTTCGCCGAGCCTGTTGGTGGCTGCCAGCAGTTCTTCGCTGAGCGACTGATTGAGGCTGCCTTGCTCGCGCAACAACTGATGGTCGCTGGTCTGTTGTGCCTGGGTAGTCGTCTCGCTAACGGTTTGCTCGGACTGCTCCCGGCGCTTATCGTTGATGACCTCCTGCAGCGCCATGACCTCCATTTCCGCTTCAACAATCTGCTGTCTGAGCAGGTTACGTTGCTGGGTGGCCAGATCTTGCAGCACGCTGTTGGCCGAGAGCTGCTGGCGCATCAGTCTGTTGGATTCCTGCAGGCTTTGCTGCTCGGCTTGCAGCAGACGCAGGCGCGCCTGGGTGTGTGGCGTTTCGGTCTGACGCTGGAGCAAACGTCTCTGCTCGGAAAGTGCCTGCTCTCTGGTCTGGTTGCTCGCTACCTGGGCCTGGGTACGCTCGGGTCGGGTCTGGGCAGAAATCAGCTCGCCGTTAACGTCGGTCAATTGATTTTGCCAGGCAAACATCTGACCGACCTTTTCAGATAGCAGGTCGCCCAAGGTGTCCAGACCTTGACTGGTATAGCGCTGGCGCAGCGTGTCGGAGTCCTGGACCTTCTGGCGCTCAATCTGCTGGCGAATGGTGCGTAACTGCTCTGGTGCACTGTCGAGCTTCCTGCGCAGGTCAGCCTGCTCTTTTTGCACGCTCTCAATGCGCTGCAGGAATATCAGAGTATTTTGATAGATATCCTGCAGTTCACGCTTTTCGGCATCCGGCAGGCTGCTTTCTGCCAGCGTCTTGAGTTCAGTCTGGATCGTCTCAATGGTGCTGCCCACCTCCACGGTGTCGGCCTGCAGGGGAGCGACCAGCAACAGGTTTGCGGCGAAAAAGAAGTAAAGCAGCAGTGAGGTCAAACGCGACATGAAAGCTCATCCAGGGGATTCTTAAACAGAAGGGTAGTCCTCCCGCCAGCTCATGGGAAGTGGTGGCCGACCAACCTGGCCGGTATAACGCTGGGTAATACGCAAAAGACCGCCCGGAGGCGGTCTTCGTAGATGCGGCCGATTACCAGCAGGTCACATCAGAACCAGCTGTCCTGCATGGCCATACAGGTTGGGTCGCGGCGCTCGAGTACGTCCAGCGCGTGGTGACAGCCAGGCACTTCCCAGGTCAGGAAGAAGCGTGCCGCCTGCAGTTTGCCACGGTAGAAGTCGGCATCCACATCCTTGCCTTGCGCTAGACCGCGCTCGGCACAGACTGCCTGCTCCAGCCAGCGCCAGCCGATGACCATATGGCCAAAGGCATTGAGGTACAGCGCGGAGTTGGCCAGGCCCTGGTTGATCTTGCCCTGTGCCAGGTCGCCGAGCAGCGCCATGGTTACCTTGCCAATGTGCGCATGCAGCTTCTCCAGCGGTTCACGCAGCTCGTTCAATGATGCGTATTCGCTGGCGCGTTTGCAGGTAGCCTGGATCAGAGCGGAGAGCTGCTTGAGTGCGGCGCCATTGTTCATGGCGACCTTGCGACCGAGCAGATCCAGCGACTGAATGCCGTGGGTACCTTCGTGGATCGGGTTCAGGCGGTTGTCACGGTAGTACTGCTCGACCGGATACTCGCGGGTATAACCAGCGCCACCGAGAATCTGGATGGCATGCTCGTTGGCCTTGAGGCAGAACTCCGAAGGCCAGGACTTGACGATCGGCGTCAGCAGATCAAGCAACTCCAGTGCCGTCTTGCGCTGTTCTGCAGTCTCCAGGGTTTCGGTATCGTCAAACAGTCGGGCGGCATACAGGCCAAGGTCAAAGGCGCCTTCCACATAGGCCTTCTGGGTCAGCAGCAGACGCTTGATGTCGGTGTGCTCGATAATCGCGACCTGCGGTGAGCTCGGGTCCTTGCCGTCGGGCAGGCGGCCCTGGGGACGCTCGCGGGCATAGTTGAGCGAGTACAGGTAGCCGGCATAGCCGAGCATGGTGGCGCCCATGCCCACGCCGATACGTGCTTCGTTCATCATCTGGAACATGTAGGGCAGACCGTGGTGCGGCTTGCCTACCAGGTAGCCGACGCACTCACCCTTTTCACCAAAATTCAGCGCAGTGGAGGTGGTGCCGCGCCAGCCCATCTTGTGGAACAGGCCTGCCAGAGCTACATCGTTACGCTGGCCAACGCTGCCATCGTCGTTGACCAGGAACTTGGGCACGATAAACAACGAGATACCTTTAACGCCGGGCGGTGCATCAGGCAGCTTGGCCAGCACCATGTGCACGATGTTTTCCGACAGCGGATGGTCGCCCCCGGAGATGTAGATCTTGTTGCCCTTGAGGCGATAGCTGCCGTCTTCTGCCGGTTCGGCCTTGGTGCGAATGTCCGAGAGCGAGGAGCCAGCATGCGGCTCGGTCAGCGCCATGGTGCCGAAGAAACGACCTTCAATCATCGGCTCCAGGAAGCGCTGCTTCTGTTCGTCGCTGCCGAAGGCCTCAATCAGGTTGGCGGCGCCCATGGTCAGCATGGCGTAGGACGAAGTGGCGACGTTGGCTGACTGGAAGTGTGCGAAGCAGGCCTGGGACAGCAGGTTGGGCATCTGCATGCCGCCTTGCTCGAAGGTCCGCGTGGCATTCAGAAAGCCAGCCTCGAGGAAGGCGTCCACCGCGGGCTTGATCTCGGGGATCAGCTCGGCAGCCCCATCCACGTACTTGGGCTCGTTCTCGTCATTCTTGCGGTTGTGCGGCGCGAAAAACTTCTCGGCCACGGTACGCGCGGTGCCTAGTGCGGCATCAAAGGTATCGCGGGAATGATCAGCGAACCGGGGGCGTTGGGTCAGTCCCTCGGCATCCAGCACTTCATAGAGTTCAAAGGCCAGATTGCGGGAGTCGAGTAGCGTGTCGGTCATGCTCATTGCCTCATGAAAATATGCGTTGCAGTGTAAGTAGTCGAAAGGTGACTGGGAACGGCCATTGATATTTCTTATACGCCCTGATCAGAACAGCCGAAGCAGCGGCTCATCAAGGGCGGCGCGTTGTTCGCGCAGGGTCAGTACCTGATCTGCCCAGTAGCGTTCACTGGCAAACCAGGGGAAATGCCGCGGAAAGGCCGGGTCGTCCCAGCGGCGTGCCAGCCAGGCGCTGTAATGCACCAGCCGCAGGGTGCGTAAAGACTCGATCAGGGCCAACTGGCGCGGGTCGAAGTCATGGAACTCATTGTAGCCATCCACCAGTTCGGCCAACTGGCCCTGGCGCTGGTTGTGGTCGCCGGACAGCATCATCCACAGATCCTGGATCGCCGGACCCTGGCGGCAGTCATCCATATCCACCATATACAGGCTCTCGTCGCGCCAGAGCAGGTTACCCACGTGCAGGTCGCCATGCAGACGAATACTGGTGTAGGGGTTATCACGCAGGCGCTGCTCGATAACCTGCATCAGATCGTCGGCCACGGAAAAATACGCAGGCTGTAGATTCTGCGGCACCATGCCCGACTCGCGCAGCCAGTTGAGGCTGTCGTGGCCAAAGGTCTGGATATCCAGCGCTGGCCTATGGGTAAAGGGCTTCATCGCGCCCACCGCATGCAAGCGGCCGAGTAGCCGTCCGAGCATCAGCAGGTGGTCGGGGTTGTCCAGCTCGGGTGCACGCCCGCCAAAGCGCTTGAACAGGCTGAAGCGAAAACCGGCGAACTCGAACAGGGTGCGGCCATCAATCTGCATCGGAGGAATCACTGGGATATCCCGGTCAGCCAGTTCCAGCGAGTATTCATGCTCTTCCAGAATCGCCTCGTCACTCCAGCGATCCGGGCGATAGAACTTGGCAATCAACGGCTGCGCGCCTTCAATACCGATCTGAAAAACGCGGTTTTCGTAGCTGTTCAGTGTCAGGGTGCGGGCGTCACTGACGAAGCCCAGGGATTCGACCGCATCCAGTACGGTGTCGGGTGTCAGCAGGGCAAAGGGATGTTGCGCGTCCATGGTAGCTCCGCCAGAACCTTGAAAAGGACGACCATGGTGTCACATTCTGGCGACGGCGGATAATCGCCCTGTGTAACCATCTGTTGTCTGCGCCGGATTGCCATCCGCGATCAGGGTGTTCGCGCTATGCACCAGATACTGACGCTGGCGGCCCCTGCAGCCAGCAGGGTGCGGCTGGCCGCGTCCGCTGTGGCGCCGGTGGTCAGTACATCGTCAATCAGCGCCAGGTGTTTATCCGCGACCTGCTCTGGTCTGGGGCAGGCAAAGGCATCCTGGACGCTACGTTTGCGTACGCTGGCGCTGAGTCCTTGCTGTGCAGGGGTGGCCCGTGTTCTTGCCAGAGCGTCGCCCAGTATTGGGCAGCCCAGAGCCTTGGTCATTGGTCGCGCCAGCTCCTGTGCCTGGTTGAAGCCCCGTTCGGCCTGGCGCCGTGGATGCAGGGGCATGGCCACCAGGGCATCGGGTAGCGCCTGCTGCCGCTCCTCATAGTGATGGGTCACATGATCTATAAGTAACCTCGATAACAGTCGGCCGAAGGTCAATTGATGATGGTGCTTGAACGCCGGGATCAGGCTGTCGAGCGGGAAGCGGTAGGTAAAAGGTACAACGACCTGGGAAAAAGCCGGGGGGTGTTGCTGGCACTGACCACAGAGGGCGTCTTCGAGTGCCAGGGGTATGGCGCATTGGCGGCAGTGCTGCTGCAACCAGGGCAAATCGCGATGGCAAGCCGCGCAAATACCATGGCTGAAGGAGTGTCCGCGGGATAAGCAGAGCAGGCATTGCTCTGATTGGTTATTATTTAACCATTCGTAAACTTGCTCTAGAGTCAATGGTTGACAGCCTCCCTGCTGCCGCTATCATGCTGTTCCATGACCGAACGCACGCGTGCGCGTGCTGTTCCCCTGCAGATCTACCAGGATTCGACCCATGAGCGCATCAGCTACTCGACACAACTGGACCCCGGCCGAGGTGCTGGCCCTGTTTCGCCAGCCTTTCAACGACCTGATGTTCCAGGCCCAGACCGTACACCGTCAGCATTTCGATGCCAATCGGGTGCAGGTCTCAACCTTGTTGTCGATCAAGACTGGCGCCTGTCCGGAAGACTGCAAGTACTGCCCGCAGTCGGGGCATTACAACACCGGTCTGGACAAGGAAAAGCTGCTCGAAGTGCAAAAGGTACTGGAAGAGGCGGCTGCCGCCAAGGCCATTGGTGCCACACGCTTCTGCATGGGCGCGGCCTGGAAGCATCCGTCCGACAAGGATATGCCCTACGTGCTGGAGATGGTCAAAGGTGTGCGCAAGCTGGGCCTGGAGACCTGCATGACGCTGGGCAAGCTGACCAAGGAGCAGACCCGCGAATTGGCCGAGGCCGGGTTGGATTACTACAACCACAACCTCGACACTTCTCCCGAGTTCTACGGCAACATCATTACCACCCGCACTTACGGTGACCGCCTGGAGACCCTGGCTTACGTGCGCGATGCGGGTATGAAGATCTGCTCTGGCGGTATTCTCGGCATGGGCGAAAGCCTCGAAGACCGCGCTGGCCTGTTGATTCAACTGGCCAACCTGCCTGAGCAACCGGAAAGCGTGCCGATCAATATGCTGGTCAAGGTCAAGGGTACCCCACTGGAAAACGAAGCCGATGTGGACCCCTTCGACTTCATCCGCACCCTGGCCGTCGCCCGTATCATGATGCCCAAATCCCACGTGCGCCTGTCCGCCGGTCGCGAGCAGATGAACGAGCAGACCCAGGCGCTGGCATTCTTTGCCGGAGCCAACTCGATCTTCTACGGCGACCGTTTGCTGACCACCTCCAACCCGCAGGCCGAGAAGGATATGCGTCTGTTCGAGCGCCTGGGCATCAAGCCGGAAGAGCGCGAAGAGCACGACGACGAAGTCCACCAGGCGGCCATTGAGCAGGCACTGGTCGAGCAGCGTGACAGCGCCATGTTCGTCAACGCAGCGGGCTAGTCGAGCTCAGCAACAAGCGGCAAGCTTCAAGCTATAAGCTGTCCCAGTTGTTGGCACACTGGTGTGCTATTTACCCGTTAATAGGATGCTGCACGGTCGGCTTGTTACTTGAAGCTTGCCGCTTGCAGCTGCGTGAGCCAAATGCCCTTTGACCTCAGGTCCCGTCTTGCCGAGCGCCGTGCTGCGCACCTCTATCGCCAACGTCCCTTGTTGGCGTCGCCGCAGGGCGTGCGGGTGGTGGTGGATGGCCAGCCGTTGTTGGCCTTCTGCAATAACGACTATCTGGGGCTGGCCAATCATCCGGCAGTGATCGAAGCCTTTACCGAAGGCGCGCGGCGCTGGGGTGTGGGTGGGGGGGCCTCGCATCTGGTGGTTGGCCATAGTCAGCCGCATCATGAATTGGAGGAAGCGCTGGCAGAGTTTACCGGTCGCCCCCGAGCACTGCTGATGTCCAGCGGTTACATGGCCAATCTGGGCACGGTTGCGGCGCTGGTGGGGCAGGGCGATACGGTGCTGGAGGATCGCCTCAATCATGCCTCGCTGCTGGATGCCGGGCTGTTGAGCGGCGCGCGCTTTACCCGTTACCTGCACAACGATATCGACAGCCTGCGCGGGCGACTGGCCAAGGCCGAAGGCAACACGCTGGTGGTCACCGACGGTGTCTTCAGCATGGACGGTGACCTGGCTGATCTACCGGCCCTCTGTGCGGCCGCGCAGGAACGAAATGCCTGGGTCATGGTTGATGATGCCCATGGCTTTGGCTGCCTGGGTCAGCAGGGCGGGGGTATTGTCGAGCACTTTGGTCTGACACCGGAGCAGGTGCCGGTGCTGATCGGTACCCTGGGCAAGGCCTTCGGCACGGCTGGTGCCTTTGTTGCCGGTAGTGAAGACCTGATCGAAACGCTGATCCAGTTCGCACGTCCCTACATTTACACCACCAGCCAGCCGCCGGCAGTGGCCTGTGCGACGCTCAAGAGCCTGGAGCTGTTGCGGCAGGAAAGCTGGCGGCGTGAGCACCTGCAGGCTCTTATTGCCCAGTTCAGAAAGGGTGCCACGCAGTTGGGGCTGCAACTGATGGACAGTCCCACCCCGATTCAGCCGATCATGGTCGGTTGTAGTCAGCGGGCGCTGGCGCTGTCTGCGGCCCTGCGTCGACAGGGCATTCTGGTCGGCGCCATTCGCCCGCCCACGGTACCCCGCGATACCGCCCGTTTGCGCGTGACCCTGTCGGCCGCGCACAGCGAAGCGGACGTGCGGCAACTGCTGCAGGCGCTGGAATCAGCGCTCGAAGAACTCGCGGAGAGCGACAATGCCTGATATCACCCTGCTGCCTGGCTGGGCCCTCGCGCCAGAGAGCATGGAGCCATTGCGCCTGGCCCTGCTTGAAACCCTGAGCGATGCCCGTGTCAGTACCCATGCATTGCCGCCGTTGCAGCTGTCCAGCCTGGAAACCGATCTGACCGATCTGGCGGCAAGCCTGAAGCCTGGTGTGTTGGTCGGCTGGTCGCTGGGTGGCATGCTTGCTGTGCAACTGCTGCGGCGCTTTCCAGAGCGCTTCAGTGCGGTGGTTACCCTGGCCAGCAATGCTTGCTTTGTTACCCGGCCCAACTGGCCGCGCGCCATGCCTGCGGAGGACTTCAAGGCCTTCTATGCCGACGCCCGGGCCAATCCAGAGAAGATGCTCAAGCGTTTTGCTTTATTGGTCACTCAGGGCAGCCAGCAGGCGCGGAAAATGGCGCGGGAACTACAATGGGATGCTGCCGATCCCGAGCAGCGACTGCACGCACTGGCGCTGTTGGCGATCCTGGATAATCGCATCCCTTTGTCGCGCCCGGACGGGCCGGTGCTGCATTGCCTGGGCGGGCAGGACGCGCTGGTGCCTGCGCAGGTTGCAGCAGACCTGATGTCCCTTTCAGGCTCAGCACGGGTCCGGGTGCTGCCCCAGGCTAGCCATGCGCTGCCCCTTGAGCAGCCATTGTGGGTTGCCGAGCAGATAGCCGAATTCCTTCAGGCAGGGCCAGCCAGTGAATGACGCCGCGATAGACAAGCGTCAGGTCGCGGCCTCATTCGGCAAGGCCGCATCGACCTATGATCAGGCTGCCGCCTTCCAGCGTGAAGTAGGGCAGAACCTGCTGGAAAGCTTGCCTACGCACCTGCAACCCGAGGCACTGGTTGATCTGGGTTGCGGCACCGGTCATTTTACTCGAGTTCTGGAACAGCGTTATCAGCGCCCGGTGATAGGTCTGGACCTGGCCGAAGGCATGCTGCGGTTTGCTCAAGCCCAGGCGCCGGGTTCGGCTGGCTGGATAGCCGCTGATGCCGAGGCTCTGCCGCTGCGCGCCGGGTCGCAGGATCTGGTCTTCTCCAGCCTGGCTCTGCAGTGGTGCCCCGATCTGCTTCGCGCCTTGCGCGAGGCGCTCGCTGCCCTGCGCCCAGGCGGCTGTTTGGCATTTACTACCCTGGTAGAGGGCAGTCTGACCGAGTTGCGCCAGGCCTGGCAGCAGGTCGATGGCTTTGTACACGTCAACCGCTTTGCCCCGCTTGCCGAGTTGCACGCGCAACTGGACGCCGCCGGTTTCCAGCGCTGGGATTGCCGGATCCGCCCCTATGTCCTGCATTACCCCCAGCTTGCGGCGCTGACCCGTGAGCTCAAGGCGCTGGGTGCGCATAACCTCAATCAGGGCCGCCCCGGCGGCCTTACCGGGCGGGCGCGACTGCGCGCGCTGACCGAGGCCTATGAGGTGTTCCGTCAACCCGCAGGCTTGCCCGCCACCTATCAAGTGGCCGAAGTACTGATGTTCAAGGAGACATGAAATGAGCAAACGTTATTTCGTTACCGGTACCGATACTGAAATTGGCAAGACCACCGTGGCCTGTGGCGTGCTGCATGCGGCGCGGCAACTGGGGTTGAGCACTGCGGCGGCCAAGCCGGTCGCCGCCGGTTGTAGTCACACCGCAGAAGGCCTGCGCAATGACGATGCCCTGGCCTTGCAGGCCCAGTGTGATCCGGCTCTGGCCTATGAGTTGATCAACCCCATCAGTCTCGAAGCGGCCATTGCGCCGCATATTGCTGCGCAAGAAGAGTCCGTGCCCCTCACGGTAGAGCTGTTGGCTGGCGGTTGCCTGCAGGTCTTCGATCGTCATGCGCAATTGACGCTGGTGGAAGGGGCTGGCGGCTGGCGGGTACCCTTGAATGACGAACAGACCCTTGCTGATCTTGCCGTGGATCTGCAATTGCCGGTGATTCTGGTGGTGGGTATGCGCCTGGGCTGTATCAACCACGCCTTGCTCAGTGCCGAAGCCATAGCGGCTGATGGCCTGAAGCTGGCTGGCTGGGTGGCCAACCAGGTTGATCCCGATATGAGCCGCCCGGCAGAGAACCTTGCGACCTTGCGGCAACAGCTTAAGGCCCCGTTTCTGGGCTTTGTGCCCTGGATGTCGGAGCCTAGCGCCGAGGCGATTGCCGCGCATCTGGATATCTCGCCACTGGTCTGAACTGACCGGCGGTGATACCGAATTGCGCCGCTTTGTGCTTTAATGTGGTTAATATTCAACCAGAGGTATGGCCCATGGCTACTCTCGATCTGATGTCCTCAGGATTGAACAGCGTTCGGCAGGGACAATACCGTGTATCCAACGCTGCGGCAGACATTGCTCGCGTAGGCGTTGCACCTGATCCCGCGGCCGCCCAGGCGGTGCCCCAGGGCGCCAATGGTCAACCGGTTGCAGCGGCGGCTGTCGAGACTAATCGCCCGGTCAACCTGGTCAACAGTATGGTAGAGCTGCAGCTTGGTCAGCGCGAAGTCGAGGTGGGTGCCTCGGTCATCGACACGGCTGATGAAGTACTGGGCACTTTGCTGGACGTCACTGCCTGATTCTGTCAGGCAGCTCCCATGAGCAGCATCGGTCTGTCCCCCGCGCTCCCTCCCGTGAGCGCCTATGCTGGTCGTCTGGCCAGCATCCCTAGCAGCAATCCTGTTGAAGTGTCGGTGCGTTCCACCGGGTCTGTTGGTCCTGCCGCTGGTGCAACAGCGTCAACGATGACGGCGACGACTAGCCAACTTCAGCCGGTAACAGCCACGGCCGCTACAGAAACCGAAACCCCCGAGCAAGCCGAAGCCGAACAGCGTCGCCAGGTGGCCCGCGTCGAAGCCGAGCTATTACGCGTTACCCAGGCTGAAATTCGTGAGCTGGCCAGTCGCGATCGTGAGGTCAGGGCCCATGAGCAGGCGCACCTTGCGGTGGGTGGTCAGTATGCCGGGCCAGTACGTTACGACTATGCCAAAGGCCCCGACGGACGCATGTACGCAGTGGGTGGTTCGGTGTCGATCGACACGGCTCCCATCCCGGGCGATCCGGCGGCAACGCTGCAGAAGTTGCAACAGGTGCAGCGTGCGGCCCTGGCTCCGGCGCAGCCATCGGCCCAGGATCTGAAGGTGGCTGCCCAGGCCGCCCAGAGCATTGCCCAGGCCCGAGCTGAGCTGGCTACCGAGGCGCTAGATGGTGATGAGGGCGAGGCTTCCGTTGCCACCAGTGCTGCCGGAGATACGGCTGAGCAAAGCGATGCACAGTCGACAAACCGTGACGCCGAACGCGGCCTTGCCCTCTATCGCCAGGTAGGCGCTGGCGAGACGCCTGCAGCGGGTATGGCAGCCCAGGCCTGAGCGCCACCTTCTGCCTT
The DNA here is from genome assembly GCA_046291745.1 of Pseudomonas sp. Classification (GTDB taxonomy): domain Bacteria; phylum Pseudomonadota; class Gammaproteobacteria; order Pseudomonadales; family Pseudomonadaceae; genus Halopseudomonas. Next base: position 15,614 of record JBKBSI010000018.1, read on the forward strand.
ATAGATTCCTTCCTTTTCCTGAACTTTTTTGTGCCCAGTCGCTGCACAAATACTTGACATCGTTTGGCACTAAACGTATGTTTCAAACGTCTGTTTGAATTAGCTGCCAAAGCAGCACCAAATCGCAGCCTCAAGGCTGCTCTTGAATCCTGTTATAACCGTTGAGGTCAAGTACCATGCCCGATTACAAGGCTCCCTTGCGTGACATCCGCTTTGTTCGTGACGAACTGCTGGGTTATGAAGAACACTACAAGAGCTTGCCCGGCTGTGAAGACGCCACTCCGGACATGGTTGACGCCATTCTGGAAGAGGGCGCCAAGTTCTGTGAGAACGTGATTGCCCCGCTGAACCGCGTTGGCGATACCGAAGGTTGTACCTGGAGTGCCGAAGGTGTGAAGACCCCCACCGGCTTCAAGGAAGCCTATGAGCAGTACGTTGAAGGTGGCTGGCCGAGCCTGGCCCATGACGTCGATCACGGCGGTCAGGGTCTGCCCGAGTCTCTGGGTCTGGCGATCAGCGAAATGATCGGTCAGGCCAACTGGTCCTGGGGCATGTACCCCGGCCTGTCCCATGGCTGCATGAACACCATTGCTACCCACGGTACCGACGATCAGAAGCACACCTACCTGACCAAGCTGGTTTCCGGTCAGTGGACTGGCACCATGTGTCTGACCGAATCCCACTGCGGTACCGACCTGGGTATGCTGCGCACCAAGGCCGAGCCACAGGCTGACGGCAGCTACAAGCTGAACGGCACCAAGATCTTCATCTCTTCCGGTGAGCACGACATGGCCGAGAACATCGTCCACATCGTACTGGCCCGCCTGCCCGATGCACCGGCTGGCACCAAGGGTATTTCCCTGTTCATCGTGCCCAAGTTCCTGCCTAACGCCGAAGGCGAAAAGGGCGAGCGTAACGGTGTGAACTGTGGCTCGCTGGAACACAAGATGGGTATCCACGGCAACGCCACCTGCGTAATGAACTTTGACGGCGCCACTGGCTACCTGATCGGGCCGCCAAACAAGGGTCTGAACGCCATGTTCACCTTTATGAACACTGCACGTCTGGGTACCGCTCTGCAGGGCCTGGCACATGCTGAAATCGGTTTCCAGGGCGGCATCAAGTATGCCCGCGAGCGTCTGCAGATGCGCGCACTGACTGGTCCCAAGGCGCCGGAGAAGGCTGCTGATCCGATCATCGTGCACCCTGACGTGCGCCGCATGTTGTTGACCATGAAGGCCTTCGCTGAAGGTAACCGCGCCATGGTTTACTTCACTGCCAAACAGGTCGACATCGTCAAGAACAGCCAGGACGAAGAGCAGAAGAAGCAGGCCGATGCACTGCTGGCCTTCCTGACGCCGATCGCCAAGGCTTTCATGACTGAAGTGGGCTTTGAAGCCGCCAACCACGGCGTGCAGATCTATGGTGGCCACGGCTTTATCGCCGAGTGGGGCATGGAGCAGAACGTGCGTGACGCCCGTATCTCCATGTTGTACGAAGGCACCACTGGTATCCAGGCGCTGGATCTGCTCGGCCGCAAGGTACTGATGACCCAGGGCGAGGCGCTGAAGTGCTTCACCAAGATCGTCCACAAGTTCTGCCAGAACCAGGAAGGCAACGACGCCATCAAGGAGTTCGTTACCCCCTTGAACCAGTTGAACAAGGAATGGGGCGAGCTGACCATGAAGATTGGTATGGCTGCCATGAAGGACCGTGAAATGGTCGGTGCGGCATCCGTCGATTATTGCATGTACTCCGGCTACGCCTGCCTTGCCTACTTCTGGGCCGACATGGCACGCGTTGCTGCCGAGAAGCTGGCTGAAGGTACTTCTGACCAGGCCTTCTACCAGGCCAAGCTGCAGACCGCGCGCTTCTACTTCCAGCGCATCCTGCCGCGTACCCGCATGCACGTTGACGCCATGATGTCCGGCGCCGACAACCTGATGGATATGTCGGAAGAGAACTTTGCTCTGGGTTACTGATAGCTTCGGCTGAGGTAATCTTGGTGCAATAGAAAAGGCCGCTCCCGAAAGGGGGCGGCCTTTTTCGTTGTGTTCCGGTTCAGCTCGACTGGCTCACCAGTCGGATTTCCCGGGTAGCTGTCAGAGCTCGGCTTCGACAGTCTCGCGAATCAGCTTGAACAGCTTGCGCGCGGCAGCGGGTGGCTTGTTCTCGGCGGCTTCCTTGCTGGCCTGGCGTAACAGTTGCCGCAGCGTTTGGCGTTCTGTATTGGGGTAGGCGCTCATGAATGCTTCCTGCTCTTCGGCACTGCCGGTCAGCAGGCGATCACGCCAGCGCTCCATCTGGTGGAAATGCTGGGCATGTGCCTGGGTGCTACTGTCCAGGCGATCCAGATAGGCGCGAATGGCGTCAACGTCCTGGTCCTTCATCAGCTTGCCGACGAAGCTCAGGTGGCGCTTCAGTGCCCCGCGTGCGGTGTGCCTGGGTGCTTCTTCGAGGGCGACACGCATTTCCGCAGTCAGATCCAGTTTTGTCAGCTGTGCCGGTTTCAGTTCGACCAGTCGACGGCCAAGGTCGCGCATTTCCTGTAGCTCGCGTTTGACCTGGGTTTTGCTGATGCCTTCGTCATACTGTTCGTCGTCGTAAAACTCTGTCATGGTCACCTCGTTGCGACCCGGCTGCGGGTTCGATTCAATGCGCCATGATACCCGTTCACAGCCAAGCTGTCCGGGGTACAATGCTGGCCTGAAAGGAGAATCCATGACTGATATTCAACCCGTGCGCGATGAAAACCCCCAAGCCCTGCGAACCGAACTGGAAGACAAGGTCGGCTTTATTCTTGATGAGGCCCGGCGCCAGGGCGCCAGCGCCTGCGAGGTCGGTGTCAGCCAGAATACCGGGCTGTCAGTGGGTGTGCGCCAGGGTGAGGTTGAAACCGTCGAGTTCAACCGTGACCAGGGCTTTGCCATCACCCTGTATGCAGGTCAGCGCAAGGGTTCGGCGAGCACCTCGGACACCTCGGATCAGGCCATTCGCGCCGCTGTCCAAGCAGCTCTGGGGATCGCCCGGCATGCCTCCGAAGACAGTTATGCCGGGCTGGCAGACCCGCAACTGATGGCCACCGACTTGCCCGATCTGGATCTGTATCACCCTTGGGCTCTGAGCGCCGAGCAAGCGATTGAGCGCGCGCTGGCCTGTGAAGCCGCAGCCCTGGCAGTGGATTCGCGTCTGACCAGCGACAGTGCCAATGTCAGCAGTCAGCAGGGCTGTCGGGTGTATGCCAACAGTAATGGTTTTATCGGCAGTGCACTGGGCACGCGACATAGCACCTCAGCGGTGATGATAGTGGCGTCCGAGCAAGGCATGCAGCGTGATTACTGGTATGGCGTGGACCGTCTGGCGAGTAATCTGCCCAGCGCCGAAGCCCTGGGTCACAAGGCCGCGCAACGCACTCTGGCACGCCTGGGTATGCGCACGGTGAAAACTGCCAAGGTGCCTGTGCTGTTTGCTGCAGACCAGGCCTCAGGCCTGCTCGGCCACCTGATCGGAGCCATTGCCGGCGGTGCGGTCTATCGTCAGTCGACCTTTCTGCTAGATGCCATGGGCCAGCCGGTATTTCCGGATTGGGTAACTATCGATGAGCGGCCCTATATGCCGCGCGCGCTGGGTAGTTCCGCCTTTGATGGCGATGGTCTGGCCACTCGCGAACAGGCCTTTATTGATCAGGGCGTGTTGCGTAGCTGGGTGCTGGGTACCTACTCGGGCCGTAAACTGGGTCTGCCGAGTACCGCCAACGCTGGCGGCGTGCATAACCTGCACGTGACCAGCAACGCTGGTGATCTGCAGGCGCTGCTCCAGGAGATGGGCACCGGCCTGTTGGTGACCGAGCTCATGGGGCAGGGTGTGAACGGCGTGACCGGTGATTACTCGCGCGGTGCAGGCGGCTTTTGGGTGGAGAATGGCGAGATCCAGTTCCCGGTTCAGGAAGTGACCATCGCCGGTAACCTGAAGGACATGTTTGCCAATCTGCGCTGTGTCGGTTCGGATATTGAGCGGCGTGGCAATAATCTGACTGGTAGCTGGCTGGTGGATGGCATGACGGTGGGTGGGGAGTAGCTCAGCGGCCACAAGCCGCAAGCCACAAGCTTCAAGCTGCAAGTAAAAGCTTGGTCTGGGGTTTTTTACTGGGTTGGTGTGGGGTTGGGTTGCGCTTGGATTCCCGCCTTCGCGGGAATGACGGTGTGAAAGGCGGGAATGGCGGTGTAGAAGGCGGGATTAGGATTTTAGAAAGAGCGAGTGAGGATGTTGCTGCGCAGGATTTGAGTGGTGCTAGCATTTTCTTGAAGCTTGAAGCTTGAAGCTTGAAGCTTGCAACTGCCTATTCGCCTTCGCCGAAATAGTCCCCGATCAGCGCTTGCAGCTCTTCCAGTGCCTGGTCGGCGCCGTCGCCTTCGCAGCAGATACAGACCTCGCTGCCCTTGCTCGCAGCCAGCATCATCACCTGCATGATGCTTTTGCCGTCGACCAGGGCTTCTTCGTTATCACCAATCTGAATCTGGCAGTTATAGCGGTTGGCTACGCCGACGAACTTGGCGGCGGCGCGGGCGTGTAGGCCGAGTTTGTTGATGATCTGTACGCGGCAGGTAGGCATGGTCAGGGCAGGTCGCGGTGGCGGATTAGCAGGTTGGGGATGTGTGCGCTCAGCTCTCTGACCAGGCGTTCGACCAGGTACACGGAGCGGTGATGGCCGCCGGTGCAGCCGATGGAAATGGTCATGTAGCTGCGTTCACCAGCGGCAAAACGGGGTAGCCATTTGTCCAGGAACTGATGGATATCCTCAAACATCTCCTGCACTTCAGGCTGTGCCTGCAGGTAGTCGCAGATCTGCTGGTCCTGGCCGGAGTAGGGTCGCAACTCGGGCTTCCAGTAGGGGTTGGGCAGACAGCGCACATCGAACACCAGATCCGAGTCCACTGGGACGCCGCGCTTGAAGCCGAACGACTGAATCAGTACCGATGGGCTGTTGGCGTCGCTACCGAGCAGACGCTGCTTGAGCAGGTCGCGCAACTGGTAGAGCGTCAGGTGGCTGGTATCGATCTTCAGGCTGGCCATGTCGATGATCGGTGCCAGCAGGCGCAGCTCTGTGGCAATGGCTTCGCCTAGCGAATGGTTTTCGTCGGTCAGCGGGTGTTTGCGCCGGGTTTCCGAGAAGCGCTTGATCAGCACTTCGTCGGTGGCGGCAAGAAACAGCACGTCGCACCGCACGCCGGCTTTGCGCACCTGATCGAGCAGCTCCGGAAAGCGTTCCAGGTCACTAGGCAGGTTACGCGCATCAATGCTGATAGCGACCTTGGGCAGGTGCGAGCCAGTCTGGTTGGTCTGGCGTGCCAGTTCAGGCAGCAGGCCCGCGGGCAGGTTGTCGATGCAGTAGTAGCCATTGTCTTCGAGCAGGTGCAACGCGGTGCTCTTGCCCGATCCCGAGCGGCCACTGACGACTACCAGGCGCATCGGCTCAGCTCCCTTCGTCGGTGGTCATGATGCGATACAGGCTTTCGGCATCCGGGGCCTCGCGCAGGGCACTGCGCAGTTCGGCCTGGTCCAGCTTGCTGGCCAGCATCTTGAGAATCTGCAGATGTTGTTCGGTGGCTTCCAGCGGTACCAGCAGGACAAAGATAAGGTCCACCGGCTCGCCATCGAGGGCGTCAAAATCGATCTTGTCTTGCAGTTGCAGCAGAGCGCCCACGGCCTTGTGACAACCGTCCAGACGGCAGTGCGGGATGGCGATACCATTGCCGAAGCCGGTGGAGCCGAGTTTTTCCCGGGCGATCAGGCTTTCATAGATGGTTTCAGGGTCCAGGTGACTGTGCTGGGCAACCAGTTTGCCAATCAGCTCGAGCACCCGCTTCTTGGAAACCCCCTGCACACCGGCAAAGGTGCGCTGGGGGGTGAGTATGTGATCTATTTGCATGGTTATGCGATGTGTCTGCCTTAGCGGTCGTTGGCGCCTTGCTGGCGATTGAGGTTCTTTTCCTTGTGCTTGATCAGTTGTCGGTCAAGCTTGTCGGTCAGCAGGTCTATGGCGGCGTACATGTCGGTATGCTCGGCATTGGCGACGACTTCGCCGCCGGCCACATGCAGGGTCGCTTCGGCTTTCTGCCGGAGTTTTTCCACTTCCAGGGTAACTTGAACGTTGGTGATCTTGTCGAAGTGTCGCTCGAGACGTGACATTTTCTCGTTGACGTAATCGCGCAATGCATCAGTGATATCGAGTTGATGGCCGCTTAGATTCATTTGCATACGACTTCTCCTGATTGGCTTCGAGTAACGGGGCGTCGGAGTCGATGCCCCTGTGGTGCCACTTGTTGTCACTAACCTTACCGTTCGGGCGTGCTCAGACCAGTCGCTTGCGTTGGCGGGGTGGCGCTATTTTGTGCGACTCGCGGGATTTTGGGCTGGTCCGGCGGGCAACATCAATGCCCTGTTGCTCCAGTAAACCAGCGATCTTGCTGTCGCTCAATGGTTTCTTCGGGTTTTCTGCAGCAACCAGCTTTTTGATCAGCGCGCGGATGGCGGTGGAGGAGAATTCACCGCCCTCGGAAGTGCCGACATGGCTGGAAAAGAAGTACTTGAGCTCGAAAATACCGCGGGGGGTGTGCATGTATTTCTGCGTGGTCACCCGCGAGATGGTTGACTCGTGCATGCCTACCGCTTCGGCAATATCGTGCAGTACCAGCGGCTTCATGGCCTCTTCACCATGTTCGAGGAAGCCACGCTGGTGCTCGACGATCTGCGTGGCCACCTTCATCAGTGTTTCGTTGCGGCTCTGCAGGCTCTTGATAAACCAGCGTGCCTCTTGCAGGTGGTTACGCAGGTAGGTGTTGTCCTGGCTGGAGTCGGCGCGGCGGACCATGGAGGCGTAATGATTGTTGACCCTGACCTTGGGTACCGATTCCTGATTCAACTCGACGATCCAGCGGTTGCTGTCGCGGCGCACTATGACGTCGGGAATCACGTACTCCGGCTCGCCGGAGGCAATTTCCGAGCCTGGGCGCGGATTCAGCGTCTGGATCAGGCTGATCACTCGGCTGAGCTGGTCTTCCTTCAGGCGGGTGCGGCGCATCAATTGGCTGAAGTCGCGGCTGCCGAGCAGTTCAAGGTGATCCTTGACCACCTTGAGTGCCTGCTCAAGTAGTGGGGTATCAGGCGGCAACTGGCGCAGCTGCAGGGTCAGGCATTCACTCAGGTCGCGGGCGCCAACACCAACAGGTTCAAATTGCTGTAGACGGTGCAGAACCATCTCGATCTCATCCAGCTCGATCTCCAGTTCCGGGTCGAGTGAAGCGAGGATTTCTTCGAGGGACTCTTCCAGATAACCGTCGGCGTTGATGGCGTCGATAAGCGACAGGGCAATCAACTGGTCGGTTTCCGACAGCGGGATCAGGTTCAGTTGCCACTCAAGGTGGCTTTGCAGGGTCTCACCGGAGCCGGTGCGCGCTGTGAAGTCCCACTCGTCATCGTCATTGCTGGGCAGCGAGCTGGCGGAGGTCTGGTAGACATCGTCCCACTGGGTATCCACTGGGAGTTCGCTGGGAATCTGCTCGTTCCAGTTACCTTCTTCCTCGGCCTGGGAATGGTGCTCGATGGCATCCATGGCAACCGGTTCGGGGATGGTCACGGCGGGCGCATCATCGCCATCTGCAGAGTTGTCCTGGGCAGAGCCAGAATAGTCATCGTCCGCCTCGTCAGCCATCTCCAGCAACGGGTTGGCTTCCAGTGCTTCCTGCACCTCCTGTTGGAGATCCAGACTGGATAGTTGCAGAAGTCGGATGGCCTGCTGCAGCTGCGGTGTCATCGTCAGCTGCTGACCCATCTTGAGGACGAGCGAGGGTTTCATGTTAGGGCGTATTACCTTTGCGCAATGTTAAACCGATGTCAGAAACCGCTGTATTTTAGCATGCCTGATCTATTGTCATTTTTACAGACGGAAGGCGTGACCCAGGTACACATCCTTGACCGTCTGATTGGCCAGTACCGTATCGGCATCGCCCTCGGCAATGATATGGCCGTCATTGACGATATAGGCCTTGTCGCAGATATCCAGGGTTTCGCGCACATTGTGGTCGGTGATCAGAACGCCGATACCCTTTTCGCGCAGGTGCTGGATGATCTGTTTGATATCGTTGACCGATATCGGGTCGACCCCGGCAAAGGGCTCGTCGAGCAAAATGAACTTGGGTTCGGTGGCCAGCGCGCGGGCGATTTCGGCGCGGCGTCGTTCACCGCCGGACAGGCTCATGCCTGGGTTGTCGCGCAGATGATGGATATGAAATTCGCGCAGCAGAGAGTCGAGCTTGCCTTCGCGGCCCTTGCGGTTCAGGTCTTTGCGCGTTTCAAGGATGGCCATGATGTTATCGGCGACACTGAGTTTGCGAAAGATCGAGGCCTCCTGCGGCAGATAGCCGATGCCCTCGCGGGCGCGACCATGCATGGGCAGCCGGGTGACGTCGACGCCGTCAATGGTAATGCTGCCCTCATCGGCCTTGACCAGACCAACGATCATATAGAAACAGGTAGTCTTGCCCGCGCCATTGGGGCCGAGCAGGCCGACCACTTCGCCACTGTTGATCGACAGGGAGACGTCACGGACGACCTTCCTGGATTTATAGGCCTTGGCCAGATGGCGTGCTTCCAGTGTGGTCATGGCGTTGCAGGCTCACTACGTCGACGTGGCTGGATAACAATCTCGATACGATCCTGCTGGCCGCCGGTACCGGCGCTGCTAGCAGCACGACCGGCATCCACCACCTGGCGGTTGATGTCGTAGCTGATGTACTCGCCCTGAAAGGTGTTGCCATCCTGCTCCAGGAAGGCGCTGTCGATCAGCACCACGCGGTCGGCGTCGGCCATGTATTCGATGGTCTGGCCACGGGCGTCTACCGGGGAGCCGCCCTCGGGCGTCTGCACGTAGGTGGCCGGGGTACCCTGGCTAACAATCTTGCTAACCGCGCCTTCGGCGTCGGTATTCAGGGTCACGCGGTTGCCGGTCAGGCGCATGCTGCCCTGGGTAATGATCACGTTGCCGGTATAGACAGCAGTGTTATTGCGGTCATCCAGGGTGGCGCTGTTGGCCTGGATGCGGATCGGCTGATCCCGGTCAGCGGAGATCGCCAGCGCGGGCAAGCCGAGTCCTAATACCAGGGCCACTAGCCCAAGGGATTTAACGCACCTCATGTTGACCTCTTACGGTGGACAGCAGCTCAAGGCGGCCGTCATTGAGAAAAACCTGCATGCCGACCGCGGTGGTTACGCTGTTGGCGGCTTCGATTCTAACGCTTTGTGCGGTTTCGGCATAATCCCTGTCGGGAAATAGGGTTAGCGCCTGGGTAGTCATGCGCGTGGTCGGCTGGGTCGGGTCCTGCCGGAGCAACAGCACATTCTCGGTGAGTTCGACCCGGTCGCCGCCTTCACTAACCACCCCGTTTTCTGCCTCAAGCAGCCAGGGTTCGTTGTCGTTTTCGCGATAGAAGGTCAGGCTGGGCTTGTCCAGCAGGGTGCTGTCGTCGCTGCGCTGGTGAGTTGCCCTGGCGCTGGTCAGCTCATAAACCGGCGTGCCCTGGGCGTTGAGCAGGCGAATTTGCGTGCCCTCCATGTAAAAGTCCGGTTGCTCTGGATCGCTGATACGCAGGGTGTTGTCGAAGCTGGCCGGGCGAATATTGAAATAGCCGACGGCCAGGGCCAGCACCACAATCAGTAGTAACAACAAGCCAGTACGCAGGTAGCGGGGCATGTTCGGCATCAGAGGTAGGCCGCCCTGGCTTGTTCCAGGGTTCCCTGGGCAGCCATAATCAATTCACAGAACTCACGGGCAGCACCTGCGCCGCCAGATGCCTGGGTAATGCCGTGCGCGTGCTGGCGTACAAAGCTGTCGGCGCTGGCGACCGCCACCCCCAGGCCTACTCGGCGCATGACCGGCAGGTCGGGCAGGTCGTCACCCAGAAAGGCGATCTGTGACAGCTCGACCGGTATGCTTTCGAGCAGCTCGTTGAGTGCGTTGAGCTTGTCTTCACGGCCCTGAATCAGGTGGCGGATACCCAGATTGGCGGCACGCCGTTCGACCAGTGGTGACTGGCGCCCGCTGATAATGGCGACCTCCACGCCTGAGGCCATAAGCATCTTGATGCCGTGGCCATCCAGGGTGTTGAAAGATTTGAATTCGGTGCCGTCGGGCATGAAGTAGAGCCTGCCGTCGGTCAGCACGCCATCCACATCAAAGATTGCCAGGCGTATGGCGCTGGCGCGTTGCAGCAGTTTCTGATCTAACTCGCTCATACCACTCCCGCGCGTAACAGGTCATGCATATTCAGGGCGCCCACCGGGCGAGTCTGCTCATCGACCACAAACAGGCCGCTGATCTTGCCATCTTCCATGATCTTCAGCGCTTCGGCGGCGAGCATGCCCTGGCGCACGGTCTTGCACTGGCGCGTCATGACTTCGCTTATAGCTGATGTATGGATATCTATGTTCTGGTCCAGGGTACGGCGCAGGTCGCCGTCGGTGAAGATGCCAGCCAGGCTTCCGTCTGCTGCGACCACGCCGGTCAGTCCAAGGCCCTTGCGGGTCATCTCCAGCAGGGCATCGCGCAGGCTGGTGTGGGGCTCGACCAGCGGCATGCGTGGACCGGCATGCATGATGTCGTCGACCAGCAGCAGCAGGCGTCGGCCCAGGGTGCCGCCGGGGTGCGAGAAGGCAAAGTCTTCGGCACTGAAACCGCGTGCCTCAAGCAGGGCAATGGCCAGGGCATCGCCCATGACCAGGGCTGTAGTGGTGCTGGAGGTGGGTGCCAAATTAAGCGGACAGGCTTCCTGCTCGACGCCGGTATGCAAATTGGCCAGTGCTGCGCGCGCCATGACTGAATCCGGGTTGCCGGTAATGCTGATCAAAGGCACACCCAAACGCTTGAGCAGTGGCAGCAGCGTGACTACCTCGCTGGTATTGCCCGAGTTGGACAGTGCAATGACCACATCCTGGCGGGTAATCATGCCCATGTCGCCGTGGCTGGCTTCCCCGGGATGCACGAAAAACGCTGGTGAGCCAGTGCTGGCCAGGGTCGCGGCGATCTTCTTGCCGACGTGCCCGGACTTGCCCATGCCGGTCACTACTATGCGCCCAGTACATTTGATCAGGGCCTGGCAGGCGCTGGTAAAATGCTGGTCCAGGCGCTCCAGCAGGCTGTGTACGGCGTCGCGCTCCATCTGGATGCTGCGGCGGGCAGAGGCTATGAAATCAAATTCGGCCATGGATGTTTTTCAACTCCGAGTCAGAGGCAGGGAGTATAGCGTTTTGTGACAGGCAACTCACCTGTTGCCACGCAGCGCCAGCTAGCGCTGCATCAGCGTCTATTTAGTTAGCGGATATTGCCCTGTCA
>JBKBSI010000190.1:0-6527 GCA_046291745.1 Pseudomonas sp.
TGGCGCTCCATTCGCGCGGGTTGGGTAGTACCGCCGCCAGTTGCGCCGCCTGACGATCGGAAATATAGCTGGCGCCGACGCCAAAGTGGTGTCTGGCCGCCGCGTCCACGCCGAACACGCCCTCATCCCACTCGACAATGTTCAGATAGACTTCGAGGATGCGTTGTTTCGGCCAGAGCACTTCTATCCATAGGGTGAACCAGGCTTCCAGACCCTTGCGCGGCCAACTGCGGCCGGACCAGAGGAACTGGTTCTTGGCAACCTGCTGAGTCAGGGTGCTGGCGCCGCGCAAACTACCGCCACGGCGGTTATGCTCTACCGCCGCACGGATGGCCTTGAGGTCAAAGCCGTAGTGCTCGGCAAAGCGCTGGTCCTCGGCGGCAATCACTGCCATCTTCATGCTGTCGGGTATGCTCTTGTAGGGTACCCACTGCTGCTGGATCGGCGTCGGGTTGTCGGCCTGGCGCAAGCTGTACCAACGCTCGACCATGAGTGCCGAGCCGGGCGAGGGCGCCCAGCGCAGGGCAATCACCGGCAACAGGCTGATCAGCATCAGGATCAGGATCCATTTGGCGGTCTTGAGCAGTATTTTCTTCAACATGGGGCGGGTCGTCTGTCGGCTTGGCTCGCAGTATAGAACGGGGGATTCGGCCTTGGCCAAACTATTGCTTTTACTCGCCTCACTGGGTGGCTTCAGCGGCGTGGCGCTGGGCGCCTTTGCTGCCCACGGGCTGCGCGACAAACTTCCAGAAAACCTGCTGAACGCCTTCCAGACCGGGGTGCAATATCAGCTCTGGCACAGCATGGCCTTGATCGGCGTGGCGCTGCTGTTGCTGCGCTGGCCCGACGCAAGCCTGTTCAAGGCCTCGGGTCTGCTGCTGGTACTGGGCATGCTGCTGTTCTCCGGCAGCCTGTATGTCATGGCGCTCAGCGGCATCACCCGCCTGGGTATCATCACGCCCTTTGGTGGCGTGGCCTTTCTGCTGGCCTGGCTGTGTCTGGGGCTGGGCGTCTGGCGGCATCTCTGAGCAGATTATTCCGGCATGTCACCTGGCAGGCCATGCGCCTGCGGCGTGGTCAGGGAAGGGCCGTACGCGCTATACTGGCGCCTTTCCCGTACGACCAACGAGACACTGCCCATGCAGATTCAACTGAATGGCGAAGCCACCACTCTTGAGCACGCGACCACAGTGGCCGGGCTGATCGAGGGCCTGGGCCTGGCTGGCAAGCGCCTGGCAGTGGAGCTCAATCTGGAAATCCTGCCGCGCAGTCAGCACGCCCAGACGCAGCTCGCCGAGGGCGACCGGGTGGAAATCGTACAAGCCATTGGTGGCGGCTAACCGCCCTCCGGAGACCCCATGACCGATCAGAACCAAGACGCCTTTGAAATTGCTGGCGTGCGCTACCGCTCCCGTTTGCTGGTAGGTACCGGCAAGTACAAGGACATGGACGAGACCCGCGACGCCATCGAAGCCTCGGGGGCGGAGATCGTCACCGTCGCCATTCGGCGCAGCAATATCGGTCAGAATCCGGACGAGCCCAACCTGCTGGACGTGATTCCGCCGGATCGCTACACCATCCTGCCGAACACTGCCGGCTGTTACACCGCTGACGATGCCGTGCGCACCTGTCGCCTGGCGCGCGAACTGCTGGACGGCCACAAGCTGGTCAAGCTGGAAGTACTGGCTGACCAGAAGACCCTGTTCCCCAATGTGATCGAAACCATCAAGGCCGCCGAAGTGCTGGTCAAGGACGGCTTCGACGTCATGGTCTACACCAGTGACGACCCGATCATCGCCCGCCAATTGGCGGAAATGGGTTGCGTGGCCGTGATGCCGCTGGCCGGTCTGATCGGCTCCGGGCTGGGCATTTGCAACCCCTACAACCTGCGCATCATTCTGGAAGAGGCCACGGTGCCGGTGCTGGTTGATGCCGGTGTGGGTACCGCGTCCGACGCGGCCATCGCCATGGAGCTGGGTTGCGCCGGGGTGCTTATGAACACCGCCATCGCCCACGCACAGAAACCGGTGCTGATGGCCGAAGCCATGAAGCATGCGGTACTGGCCGGACGCAGCGCCTATCTGGCCGGCCGCATGCCGCGCAAACTGTACGCCACGGCCTCATCGCCGCTGGACGGCACCTTTTTCTGATCCGCCTTTTTGCCGGTCTGATCCGCTTCAGACCGGCTATCCAACGTTACCGAGCCCGACATGACCGAGAACCACGACCTGCCTGATGCCCCCGACCTGCCGGATGAGCAGTTGCCCGATAGCGAGCTGCCGGCTGAACACCCGCGTCGCGCCATTCGCAGCTTCGTGATGCGCGCCGGGCGCATGACCGATGCGCAAAAGCGCGGTATCGACCTGGGTTGGCCGCGTTTTGGCCTGAATCTAGAGAACGGCCTGCTGAATCTGGATGCGCTCTTTGGCCGTGAAGCACCACGCACCCTGGAGATCGGCTTCGGTATGGGTCAGTCCCTGCTGGAAATGGCCCAGGCCGCGCCAGAGCAGGATTTTATTGGCGTCGAGGTACACCCTCCGGGTGTGGGCTCGCTGCTCAACGGCGTGCTGACTGCGGAGGTCGACAACCTGCGGGTGTTTGACTGCGATGCCATCGAGGTGCTGAATCAGTGCATTCCCGACGCTAGCCTGGACCGCGTACTGCTGTTCTTCCCCGACCCCTGGCACAAGAAGAAGCACAACAAGCGCCGGATCGTGCAGCCAGCCTTTGCCGAGCAACTACGCAGCAAACTGAAGATCGGCGGCGTGTTCCACATGGCCACCGACTGGGAAGCCTATGCCGAGCATATGCTAGAAGTCATGAGCGCCGCCCCTGGCTACCGCAACCTGGCCGCCGACGGCACCTATGTACCACGCCCCGAAGAGCGCCCTATCACCAAGTTCGAGCGTCGTGGCGAACGCCTGGGGCATGGGGTCTGGGATCTGAAGTTCGAGCGGGTCGACTGAGGCTGTTGCCAGCCCCGGCTGGCCTGCACTGCAATTCAGCGGTGAACTGGTCATGGTGCGACTCAATGCGCCCCGGCTCGCCCTCGTAATCAACATGGAGGTTGTACGATGGTTAAGCATTTCTTCAAGCAGGCAACTGTGGCACTCGTTGTCTTGTCTGCCGGTTGCGCGGAGCAGGATCAGGACAAGATTGCACTTGATATCAAAAAGGATTCGGAGACGGTCCTGGCTTTCCAGGGCACAGTCTATGGTCTCAGTCACTCGGATGGAGCCAAGCTTCAGGCTGTGGCCGATGAGATGACGGACAGCTTCTACTGGCATTCCCTTCCATCCCCACCCATGCAGCCACTGCCTGACGGCCGTCAGTTGGCCTGGACTCCTCGTACGGCCCCAGCAACTGCGCCTACACCAGCGTATGAAACCGAAAGCGCCGCCCGGCTGAAAGCGCGTATCGCGGAAATGCATGCTGGTTTCCAAGCCTATCAAGCGGCGTATCAGGAGGCGCACCCGGACTCCAGCCAGGAACTCAGGTGCTCCACCGATCAGGCCTTGTGTGACCGGCACGTGGGTGAGAACACCCAGTTGGAAATCCGGGATTTGCGGAACGTCTACATTGCCGAAGTTCTTGCTTTCGAGTTTGGCGAACTGGGGCAGGTTGAGTTGACCGCAGACGAGCCGGAAGCGCGCATCAGCACCACCGACAAGCCATTCCTCATGGTTATAGGCGACTTCCAGGTAGAGTCGCTGTCCGAGGAAAATGCCGAACGCTTGTTCCATGGACGAGACTTCATGGCAGGCACGAACAGCCACCCCTGTGTTTTTCTGGTCGACGTGAGCGCAGAAGACAATGCCAGAACACTGAGAAGCAGTAATACCGCGTTCTGCGGGTTCAAGTTGTACTCGGGCGTCGAGAACGTGGCGCGCTACCTTGAAAAGCAGTCCCGCTAACGGCCGGCGGGCTGCTCGTAGCGTAGCTTGATGCGCTCCAGCTCGCCAGATTCGCGCAGTTGCTCCAGCGCCCGCGCCCAGGCGGCTATCAGTTCGTCGTCGCTGTCCAGGGTAAAGGCGATGTGCAGCGACTCACGATAGATCTCGATGGGGATGCGTCGCAGCGTGCCGGGGGCGATGTCCAGTGCACGGCTGTGGTATGCCACTCCTGCTTCAGTGTCGCCGACGATGACATCCGTACGCCCGGCCAGCAGCATGCGATAGAGCTGCTGGCTTTTGGTGGCGCTTCGATCGATGTTGCCCAGGCCCAGTGATTCCAGCAAATCGGGCACCAGCCCGGCATGTCGTGTGGTGATCCGCGGGGCGCGCAGCAACTGATCGAGGGAGGTGATCTGTTGCGGCGCATTGGCCAGTTGGTAGGGATAGATGGCGCCCTCCACAATCGGCCCCACCCACTTGTACAGCGCTTCGCGCTCGGCGGTGCGGAACATCGAATACATGATGGTCCTGGGCCGGTTATTCAGAGCACGGGAGGCACGCATGCTCGGTACCACCACCAGATCAAAGTCATCCCCGGTCAGCGCCATGATGGCGCGCACAATCTCCGTGGTCATCCCGGTGAGCTGATTGTTCTCCTTGTAGTTGTAGGGTGGCCATTCCTCGGTAACCACCTGATACGGCTCGGCCGTGGCACCATTCAGGGCGCCGAGCAACAGACAAAGCAGCGCTGTAGCAAATGTCGAATGTTTCAAGTGATCTGCCTGTTCATCCGAGGGATGTTCAAGGGTGGTTTTGATAAAGAGCGATACTTAAGCATAGCCCCTAAAACGGTCTACAAGTCTGTTGCAGTCCCGTAGAGAAGTAAAAGGTGTAACCGCATGCTCCGCCGCAGCCAGAGGCTGGGCTGCACCGGCCCAGTGTTGCGAAAATTTGTGACACCTCCGCAAAACCCTGCGGTCAATCAGATACCTCCGCCTGATTTGTTGCCAAGGAAATCGCCCCATGACCGATGCCGAGTTGCTTGCAGACCTGCCCCGCGACCTGCATTACGTTGATGGTACCCAACCCGGCATTCGCCGTAAGAAAGTGCGGGGCAAGTTTCAGTATTTTGGCACCAAGGGCGAGCGCATCACCTACGCGGATGAAGTCCAGCGCCTCAACGCGCTGGCCGTGCCACCTGCCTATACAGACATGGATCTGCGCCGACCCGCAGGGCCATCTGCAAGCCACCGGCCGCGAGGCCCGTGGTCGCAAGCAGTACCGCTATCACCCGCGCTGGCGCGAGGTGCGCGATAGCGACAAGTACTCTCGCCTGCAGGAGTTCGGCAAGGCCTTGCCAAAACTGCGCAAGCAACTGGAAGCGCAAATCGCCGAGCCTGGCTTTACCCGGGAAAAGGTTCTGGCCACTGTAGTGCTGCTGCTGGATGCCAAGCTGATTCGCGTCGGCAATACTCAATACGCGCGGGACAACAAATCTTACGGGCTCACTACCCTGCGTACCCGCCATGTCGATATCAAGGGCAGCGAGATCCAGTTTCAGTTCCGTGGCAAGAGCGGTATAGAGCATCAGGTAAGCGTCAAGGACCGGCGCCTGGCCAAGGTGGTCAGGCGTTGCCAGGAGTTACCCGGGCAGAACCTGTTTCAGTACCTGGACGAAGAGGGCAGCCGCCATACCGTAACCTCCTCCGACGTCAACGCCTACCTGCACGAACTGACCGGAGCCGACTTCACCGCCAAGGACTACCGCACCTGGGCCGGTACCGCGATGGCACTGGCAGTATTGCGCGAGCTGGAATGGCAGCCGGAATCAGACGCAAAACGCCATGTGGTATCCATGGTCAAGGACGTCGCCCGGCAACTGGGTAACACCCCGGGCGTCTGCCGCAAATGCTATATCCACCCGGCGGTGCTTGAGCACTTCAGTCTGGGGGAGTTATCCAAACTACCGAAGCCAAGGGTGCGCAAGGGCTTGAAGGCAGAGGAGGTGGCGCTGGCGATGTTTCTGGAGCGCCTTGGGGAGGATTTGGCGGCGGGGTAGGTTCCGTGTGAAGCGGAGCGGCAGTGCAGGCCGGGAGGCGGCTGGCATGTAAATCAGATGTTGAATCATGTACCTTTTTTGGTACACTCAGATCATGAACGGAAACCTACAAACATTGGATGTTAGATTTTTTCGTACGGAAGCGGGCAGGGAGCCGGTTCGCGACTGGCTTCTTGATTTACCTCGCGAGCACAAGAGAGCCATAGGGACCGAGATAAAAACGGTTCAGTTCGGCTGGCCTATAGGCATGCCAGTTGTTCGAAAGCTTGAAAAGGACTTGTGGGAAGTCAGGGTGGACCTTGGTGACACTATAGCTCGCGTGCTCTTCACTGTGACCGGAAGCGCTATGATTCTGCTGCACGGTTTCATAAAGAAGAGCCAAAAAACCCCCGCGTCCGATCTGGCAGCAGCCAAGCGGCGAAGATCAGAATTACAGAGGCAACAAATATGAACCCGCACATTGGCTCCGATTTCGACGACTTTCTTGCCGAGCAAGGCCTCGGTGAAGAGGTGACGGCTGCAGCCCTCAAACGCGTCATCTCCTGGCAAATTAGTGAAGCGATGAGACTACAGAA
>JBKBSI010000191.1:0-6506 GCA_046291745.1 Pseudomonas sp.
CACGGTCAAACACATACCGATCCAACACCTGTTCAAAGGTGGTGCCTGGCTGAAACTGGTGGCTGGCATGATCCAACTCAAACGGCAACCAGTAGGCCCCCAAACGGTAATAGTTAATGTAGCCTAAGTAGTGTTTTGCCAGCAGTTCATCGGCAATCACCATACCTCGCGCACGCAACTGCTGAACCTGCTGGTCCAGTGTGAGGGCGGGCTTGATATAAGGGGTTTTAGGCATCCGGCCCTCCGCTTAACAGAGACCGGAAAAAAGAAACCCCCCAGGGTGCGCAGAGCTGACGGGATGCGTGGGGGGTGTTGTTGCTACGAATTGTAGAGGCGCAAGCAGGCTTTTGCAAGGTCATGCAGCTCATGGTTCTTGTTGTAAACATCGCGAGAGTGATCACGACAGAGCATCTCCCGGGGCAGCAAAAACGCTAGCATTGGATGAAAAAAGTTCAGCCCAGCATCCGGGATCGGAGAAGTCCAGAACCTGCCAACCCTTGTCGATCAGCATCGCCTGTAAATCTGGAGTGACTGGCTCAAGAAACACCAGGGTCCGACTGGATTTGTACTGCCCTGCAGCGGTGGCTACGCCCTCACCTACCGGGACTTCAAGGGCATCGGGCTTGCGCAAACCGCCAAGCTCCAAAGCTTGCAGCCATTCTTGCAGAGCATCGCAGAAGCCGTACGTATGTATTTCCGAGGTTGGTTGCTGCGTGGAGGAGGCTGCACCATCTGCCAGCTTGACCTCGGCATTAGCCAGTGCCACCAGTAGTTTTAGTGCATCATCGTTACGGCGATTGATATTGTCATGATCCGGCTGATTGAAGTAGGACAAAAGGCACTGATAACAACCGGCTTCACAAATGGAAAGGTCACCGTTTTTCTGCTCAAGCCCTGCCAATGCCTCAAATGACCATGGACCTTGCGGCTTGTTAAAGTGCATGAGCGATAGCGCTGCGCTGGCCACCTCGGCCAGACTTTGCGGCTCGCTTGCCAATCGTGTCAGCACTCCGGCACCCCCTTCAGCAGACTCGTAGAACATCAGCGACTTGCGCTCTTCCTGGGTTGGCAGCGGTTCAGCCACAAGTTCAGACTCTTCGATCTGGAAGGTCATCTCAATGCCGCGTTTGATAGCGGCCTGCAGGGTGGCCATGGCCTCGAGAGACAGTTCTCTGAGCGGTGTAATAATCAGCAGGTTTCGATGATCCTCGACAAAGGGCACGATTCGCTGATTGGGTACTTTATCCAATAATGGCTCATCTACTGCTGTATCACCTTCCTCAGCATTGGGGTCATCCTTCTTGCTCCAAGTGCCGGTGATGGGGTTGATGTAAAAGCCCAGTTGGTTCTTATCCTTGCGTCGTCGCCAGCCACGGTTGATGCGCCATAAACGAGCAGCGGGGGTATATACAAGCCCGGCGAGCACATCCTCACCCTGACGCACTTCGCCCTTGTGTTTCTGAATTGCACCATCCGCGCCTGGCAGAAAGCGAAAGGTAGTTTGCAACTCGAAGCCCTGGCGCTGACGATCTTCATCATTGATGGAGATACGTTCTACTGGGACGGTTTCAACGGTTTCAATCCGGTACAGCTCTCTGACCCAATCGCTATCTGTCAACAGGGCGTCACAGTTCTCACAGCGATCGACCAAAGGCTCACCCTCCCCCGGCTCGCCGAGATGACCGTAACCACACTGACTGCAAATGCGTGAAGCAATGGTGCTAAGTTGGCTGCTGCCAGACACATGGTCAGCCGAGCCGACATTCAGTTTGGCACGAATAACGCGATACATTCGCCCCTGATGGTAAATCAAGCTACGCGGACCAAACTCGGACAGGGCTAGAAAACGCGGCCTGCTGACCATGCTGCCTTCGTCGTCCTTGCCCCCCGCACCCTGCCCGCCCCGTGCAGGAATCCATGCCATCAGCGGCAGACGAGGAAAATTGTAGCCTGGCAAAAAACCCTGGCTGGCAAGATAGCGGTAGGTGTAAAAATCAGAACCTTGGGTGTTGCCTGTCTTTAACAACACTGCAAATTGACGGGCCGCATCGCCGTAGCGGCGACTGGCGTTATTGCGCTCAGCATGAGAGGCGGTATGGCTTTTGACAATCTGATCAGCCATCTCCATTTGTTTGCGGGTTGCATCAAACAAGGCGCGCCAGCGCTCAAGTGCCTTCGAAAAGGCCAGCGGTGCTTCATCAATAACTTTGCCAACATAATCCTCTGAGAACCAACTGCTGGCCTTCAGCTCTTCTCCCAACTGCGCCACTACACCCAGTGCACTGCTGCGAGCTCGCTCCAGAACAGCCTGATCTGCAAACCGCTCATGTAATGTCGATTTCACCGGTTTGCCTGATTCCTCCAGCTCAAGTAGCGGGGCAATGCTGGTATCCAGCCCCACTTCTGCGCAAGCTAGCCAGACTGCATGCAAATGGCTCTCAACCAAATCACGATTGGCCAGATCAAGGGTTGGTGGTTTGACGACCCCGTACACCATGTCGTTGGCGTGATGAAAGAACCACTGATCATGCGGGCTGAGTGCGGCGCAATAGGTTATTACCAGCGCCTGCTGCCCCGAGCGACCAGCTCGCCCACTGCGCTGAGCATAGTTGGCTGGTGTTGGCGGCACGTTACGCAGATAAACCGTGTTAAGTGCGGAAATGTCCACACCCAGCTCCATAGTAGGCGAGCAGAACATCACGGGGAGTCGATCCAACGGCGCCTCATGTGCCGGATTGTTGTCCCAGTCCCTACGGTCCTTGTCGGTAAAGCGGAAACGTTGCTCCAATAACTGCCGCCGCGGTGCTTCTACCTGCGCCGTATGCTCCTGCGCCTCAAAATCAAACAGAGGATGACCAGGCTGCTCAAGCAGTTTGGCGACGCTTAGGTACAACTGGCGAAAGAACGCATTGACTCGACTACCATCATTTTCATCAACAATCAGACACCAGTCCATCGCCGCTGCATTCAGGCGCCAGCCGACTAACTTCGAGTCAATAGGGTGTTTATGGATATATCCGTAGTGGCCTGCCGCTTTCAGCATGGCTGCAATTAATTCGGCCCAGTCCAGTTCCTTCCATTCATGGACCTGACCTGCGAACGCTGTTTGCTTCCACACCTCGGCCGTTCTGACTTGCTTGAGTAGTCGAGATCGCGGGCCGCCACTTAAAAGGTCTGTGCGCGGTTTGCCTTTGTACTCCGGTCGCTTGTCCAGAATCAGGTAGCGTGCCGTTTCGAGCTTTTCGTCTGCGGCAAAGGCCCACCGTTCATGCAGATAACTGAAGGCGCTAGTGCGCGCTTTGTCCTGCTCGACCGGATCAAGATAACGGGTTTCAAGGCAAAGGCCACGGCGCATCTCATCAAAGACAATCTGATAAAGTGCGGCACGATTTTGTGGGTGCAGTTTGCTCAGGACGGACCCCGCACCTTGAAACAGGGACTCTTCTTTACAGAACTCATCCAACCCACGATAGCGAACGGCCAGCAAATTCAACTGATCCAGATTCGGGTTATTGAACCGCCAGCCACGGCGCAGATCACGCAGCAGCCGATAGCCAATAATGAACCGAAGGGTTCGCTGGGCCTCCTGCCGGGCTAGGCCCATGAGTTTTGGGGTGCGCAGGTATTCGGCAAGGGTTGAGTAATCAACGGACTCAAAACCTAAAGCCTTGAACACGGCATCTGCCAGATGCTCTTCAGTAAGAAGACCCTGATTATTATTTAGGGCACCAATCAATCCTGCTCTGAGAGTGAGTAAGAAAACAAAATCGTTGAAGTGCCCCGCCTGCAATGCCGCATCCTGGCGGTTATCAGAGAAACCGAGCAACTTCCGCGGATCTGGCATCCCTTCTGGCAGTTTCTGGATGGAAAACAGTTGGCGCAAAGCGCTGAGCGTTAGCACCGTAGTGGCAGATGAGCGCCCCTCACCCGACAGGCTGGCCAAGCGATTCATATCCTTACCATGTGCTTCATGCAGAGTTGCGCAGCTCAGGCAAAAACGGAATTTGCCGGGGATATACCAGTACTCCTCACCACGCCCTTCCAGGCCCTGGGGGTCAACCAGAGTCGCTACTGGCACGGCTCTTTTATAAGTGCTTTTAACTTTGGGTTCTGCTTTGGTCAGATCGAGCCAGGTTTCGGGGAGATCTTCAAGCTGCCCCCTATATAGCTGGGAATCATTTTTGGCGCACAGGAACCCGAAGCGTATGTCTTCGTTGTCATCTGCGGTGATATCGTCGATTTCACGCGGACTGTAATGCACGCGGCCCTGTTCTGAGCGCCACACTGGATGATATTCCTGTCCACAGTCCCTACAGAAGTGTGCGGGATACAGCAATACAGACTCGGACTGGCGGCCGGGCGCGAAACGCTGCGCGTCCAGTGTGATTTGCCTGGAGCCGGCAGGCTCCAGTGTAGTGTGGACCTTGCCTGGACCACTGATGAACTGATGAAGCTTGAAAGCAAAGGGTGCACGGCCCTGTTCAGTTTTCACACTGTGTGCAGCAATCAAGAAGCGTTGTAAGGCTGCCTTAGCATCCGCTTCGCTGCATTCTGCATCAATCGCCAACTGCTTGCTGGCTGCATCAAGGGTAACTGGCTTGGCGCGACGCGGCGCTTCATAGGCTGAGAGTTCAATACCAAGGTGCAGCTCGACCCATATCGCCAGCGGATCATTACGAAACTCAGAAAAGCTGGACCAGGAAAAAGCCTGTTTGTGCATCCAACTTTTTAATTGCGCCCGGATTGCCGCGACATCTTTTGATGGATCGGTAACGCGCTCAAGGGTTTCTCCAATGACGTCGTGCTCAGTGATCTTCACACCAAACAGCTTGCTGGCGACTACCGCCACGGTCTTGTTGCGGTCTGCCTGAGTGCCAGCGCTAGACATTGTTGCAGAGGTACCAATGCAAACCAGCCCGCTGGCTTGCAGGCGTTCGCGCAAACGCCTGACCAGCAAGGCAACATCCGCACCCTGGCGCCCTCTATAAGTATGAAGTTCATCGAGAATCAGAAAATCGAGACCATGACAGTGCTCTACTACTCGCCTATCCGTTTGCTCATAACGAGTCAATATCAACTCCAGCATCATGAAGTTGGTGAGCAGAATGTCTGGCGGATTACTGGCAATTGCCTCCCGCTCTGCTGGTTTCTCCTGGCCTGTGTAGCGCGCAACCGTAAAAGGCTTTTCGTCCTCGGGAAAGCCGTAAAGAAACTTGTCCAGCTCCTCCAACTGGCTGTTCGCAAGAGCGTTCATCGGGTATATGACAATCGCTCGGGTGCGCGGCGACGGATCAATCTGCTTGGATTTCAGGATTCGATCAATTACAGGAAGGAAGAATGAAAGTGACTTGCCTGAGCCAGTGCCCGTAGTAACAACATAACTTTGGCCAGCCTGCCCCTTTGCTAAAGCTTCCATTTGGTGAGCGTAGAGATGGAGCGGCTGAGGGTTGGCTTCCGCTTTTCCTGTCTGGAAAATCTCTGCGCAGGCCTTATGCAACAATCCCTCTTCAACCAAGTGCTGGACGGTGCCCTTGCGCTGATAGTTGGGGTTGATTTGAATCAGCGGCTCAGGCCAGTAACGCCCTGCATCATACTGGCGTTCAACCTCCCGCAAAATATCTGACGCGGCAATGCGAGTAAAACTGCGCGAAAAGGCGCTATATTCCATGACAAGCTGGTCACGAAAATCAAAAACGTTATCCAAGCTGCGATCTCCCTATATTAAGCTCCGAGTACTACTGAGCTTAGCCGCAAGTTTTTTTGCTTGATTGTACGGATCTTTAGTAACAACGGGAAAGCGGCCTCAGGGGCAACAAAGAACCCCATTCATTTTGACCGATTGGTCTGTTCAACAGTCGACACCTTGCATCATGCAAAGGGACAATCAGACTGCGCTTACCATCAATCTGCATTGACTTTGTCCTTCCGGTAGATGATCAACCGTCAGAGCTCCGTGTATTTTTTGTCGGAGCCTTTGGCTTTGTCTACGGGATACTTGGCCTTGTTCTTTTCGATCTTGGCTTTAAGGGCTTCAGCCAGGTCGATGCCCAGGTCGTTGGCCATCAGCAGGGTGTAGCAGAACACGTCGGCCAGCTCGTCGGCGAGGTCTTGTTTGCGTTCTTCGGCTACGGCGTTGATGGCGGCCTGGTCCTGCTTCCACTGGAAGATCTCCAGTACTTCAGTCGCTTCCAGTACCAGTGACAGGGCCAGATCCTTGGTGTTGTGAAACTGCTTCCAGTCGCGCTCATCGCGAAAGGCCAGGACTTGTTCGGTCAACAGCTTTATCTCGGACACGTTCTCTCCAAAATCCTTGTCAGCAAGAAGGCAGTGCGGTCCGTGCTACGTTTTATCTGGTCGCCGGACTGTTATGTGAACCACTTTGCATTATCTGCGCGGATTTGTCTTTAGCCTAACCGCTGCCCCCCTGTCAGTCAGACGATACTGCTGTAGTTCATCTCGGCTCATGCTGTCGCGGAGTACCTGCAACAAGCGATCAACTTGGGGGG
>JBKBSI010000192.1:0-6497 GCA_046291745.1 Pseudomonas sp.
CCAGTCGCCGCGGAATTCCGGCTGAATGTCGAAGTCCTTGTAGTGCACGGTATGCGGCGGGCATTCCAGCTGCACATAACCACCGGCACGGAAGTCAACGTTCTCGCCTTCCGGCAACTTCAACGTCAATTCCTTGATAAAGGTCGCCACGTTGGGGTTGGACTCAACGGTACATTCCCACTTCTTCACGCCGAAAACTTCTTCCGGCACTTCGATCTTCATGTCCTGCTTGACCGGAGCCTGGCAGGACAGACGCCAGCCTTCCTTCGCTTCACGCTTGGTAAAGTGGCTCTCTTCGGTGGGCAGCATCTCGCCGCCGCCCTCTTCGATGATGCACTTGCACTGGGCGCAGGTACCACCGCCGCCGCAGGCGGAAGACAGGAAGATACCATTGTCCGACAGGGTGTTGAGCAGCTTGCTGCCGGCCGGAACAGTAATGGTCCGCTCGCCATTGATTTCAATGGACACGTCACCGCTAGTAACCAGCTTAGAACGAGCAATCAGGATCACGACCACCAACGACAAAACAATCGCGGTGAACATGCCGACGCCCAGAAAGATTTCGATATTCATCAGTTACTGCTCCTGTTTACAGTTGCACGCCCGAGAAGGACATGAACCCCAGGGACATCAATCCCACGGTGATGAAGGTAATACCGAGACCACGCAGACCATCGGGTACATCGCTGTACTTGAGCTTCTCGCGAATACCCGCAAGAGCCACAATGGCCAGCGCCCAACCCACACCAGCACCGAAGCCAAACACAATGCTTTCATCCAGGGCGTAGTCGCGCTCGACCATGAACAACGAGGCACCAAGAATGGCGCAATTCACAGTGATCAGCGGCAAGAATACCCCAAGCGCGTTATAGAGAGCTGGCACGAACTTATCCAGCAACATTTCCAGAATCTGCACCAGGGCAGCAATCACCCCGATATAGCTGAGCAGACCCAGAAAGCTGAGATCGACGTTCGGCATACCGGCCCACGCCAGCGCACCATCACGCAGCAGGTAGGTATAGATCAGGTTGTTGGCTGGTACGGTGATGGTCAGTACCACTACCACCGCAATACCCAAACCCAGGGACGTCTGAACTTTCTTCGAGATGGCAATAAAAGTACACATGCCAAGGAAGAAGGCCAACGCCATGTTTTCGACAAAGATTGCCCGAACCAGCAGGCTTATATAGTGCTCGATCATGGCTTACATAGCCTCCTTCAGGGTGCGACTCTGCGGCGCCATCTTGAACTCAACCGCTTCGACCTGCTCGGTCTTCCAGGAGCGCAGCGCCCAGATGATCAGACCGATAATGAAGAACGCCGAAGGCGGCAACAGCAACAGGCCGTTCGGCTGATACCAACCCCCTTGGTTTACCACTGGCAGAATCTCGAAGCCCAGCAGCTTACCCGCGCCTAAGAGCTCACGAATCACTGCCACAACGATGAGAATAAAGCTATAGCCAAGCCCGTTACCGATGCCGTCAAGGAAGCTCATATGCGGCGGATTCTGCATGGCGAAGGCTTCTGCCCGACCCATGACGATACAGTTGGTAATGATCAGACCGACGAACACCGACAGCTGCTTGCTGATGCTGTAGGCATAGGCCTTGAGCAACTGATCAACCACGATTACCAGCGAGGCAATGATCACCATCTGTACAATCATACGAATCGCACTGGGGATCTGATTTCGAATCACCGAAATAAACAGGTTGGACAGGGCACAAACCGAGGTCAGGGCCAAACACATGACCAGGGTCACGCTGAGGCTGGTGGTAACCGCCAGAGCAGAACAGATACCGAGGATCTGCAGGGCGATTGGGTTATTACTGAAAATGGGCTCGAAGAGCACCTGTGTGGCGCTTGCCTTGGCCATGATTAAGCCTCCCCTGCGTCAAGGTTATCCAGGAATGGACCGAAGCCGTTTTCACCCAGCCAGAAACGCACCAGGTTTTCCACGCCACGGCTGGTCAAGGTGGCACCGGCCAAACCATCGACCTGGTGCTCGGCATTCGGGTTGCTGCTGTCAACGGCGCCCTTGAGCACCTGTACGACAACCTCACCGTCTTCGTCATATACCACCTTGCCGGTCCACTGCTGCCTCCAGTTGGGATTATCCACTTCACCGCCCAAGCCGGGGGTTTCCGCATGCTGGTAAAAGCCCAGGCCGACGACCGTTTTCAGGTCCCCTTCCAAAGCAATAAAGCCATACAGCGTGGACCACAGACCGTAGCCGTGGATAGGCAGAATCATGGTTTCGATGCCGCTGGCATCTTCCACCATGTAAACAGTGGCGTAGTGCTCGCGGCGGCGGATGCTGGCGATGTCTTCAGAACCATCAAGGCGCTGGGACAGGGCCGGATCCTTGGCAGCTCTTTGCTGGTCATAGGTCAGCGGGTCCATCTCGTCACTGAACTCGCCAGTGCGCAGATCAACCAGCCGGGCAGTAACCTTCTCGAACTGCGCCTCGACATCACCTTCCTCGAGCAGACCGGCGATGGACAGAATATTGCGCTTCTTGTCCAACAACTGGTTGGTAATCTGGATCGGCTTGAGCGCCACGGCGGCGGTAGACACCACCACCGAGCACACCAGGCACACAGCCAGGGCAACCGCAATAGTGCGGCCTACGGATTCTTTTTTACTGGACATTGCGTGCAAGCCTCCGATTGATGTTGGCCTGGACGACGAAGTGGTCGATCAGGGGCGCAAAGAGATTGGCGAACAGGATCGCCAGCATCATGCCCTCGGGAAAGGCCGGGTTGATTACGCGGATCAGCAGCACCATGACACCGATCAAGGCACCGAAGATCCACTTGCCCTGATTGGTCATGGAAGCGGATACCGGATCGGTCGCCATAAAGATCATACCGAAGGCAAAACCACCCACCACCATGTGCCAATACCAGGGCATGGCAAACATCGGGTTGGTTTCCGAGCCGATCAGGTTGAACAGCACGCTCATGGCGATCATGCCGATCATCACACCCGCGACAATACGCCAGTTGGCAATCTTGGTCAGCAGCAGTACCGCACCACCCAAGAAGATAGCCAGCGTCGAGACCTCACCCATGGAGCCATGGATATTACCGAGGAAGGCGTCTGCCCAACTGATGCCACCTGCGACAACTGCTTCAATACCGCCAGCAGCTGCAAGGCTCAGGGCTGTTGCACCGGTGTAGCCATCCACTGCAGTCCATACCGCATCGCCTGAGATCTCTGCCGGATAGGCGAAGAACAGGAAGGCGCGGCCGGTCAGTGCCGGGTTGAGGAAGTTCTTGCCCGTACCACCAAACACTTCTTTACCGATCACGATACCGAAACTGATACCCAGGGCAACCTGCCACAGGGGAATATCCGGCGGCAGAATCAGGGCAAACAGAATGGAGGTAACAAAGAAGCCTTCGTTGACTTCATGCTTGCGGATGGAAGCAAAGAGCACTTCCCAGAAACCGCCAACAATAAAGGTCACAGCATAGACTGGCAGGAAATAGGCGGCACCATGAACCAGGTTATCCCACATGCTGCCCGGATCGAACCCGGCAAACAGCGAGATAAGGCCGATGCGCCAGCTTTCCTGGGCACTCAACAACTCAGGGTTGGCAGCATAGATGCTGTTGGCCTGGTAGCCGATGTTGTACATACCGTAAAAGATCACCGGGAAGGTACACAGCCAAACGGTGATCATCATACGCTTGAGGTCAAGACCATCACGCACGTGGGCCGTAGTCCGGGTAACGCTACCGGGGCGATAGAAGAAGGTGTCCACCGCTTCATAAAGGGCGTACCACTTCTCGTGCTTGCCGCCCTTTTCGAAGTTGTGCTCGATTTTATCTAGAAATGCGCGCAAACCCATGGCTTAACCCTCCTTCTCGATTCGGGTGAGATTGTCCCGCAAAATCGGGCCATACTCATATTTGCCGGCGCACACGTAACTGCACAGGGCCAGATCTTCTTCGTCCAGCTCTAGGCAGCCCAATTTCTGGGCCATATCCGTGTCACCGACTACCAGGTAGCGCAAAAGTTGCGTGGGCAGAATATCCAGCGGCATTATCATTTCATAATTACCCACTGGCACCATGGCACGCGGACTGCCGTTCGTTGTAGTAGTGAAGTTGAACAACTTCGAACTGGTCAGCTTGGAAACAAAAATATTCAGCACCGAGTGCTTATCAACCCCGGCACGCAGGTAATGCATCATTTGCCGATCGTTGCCTTCAGCCAGTACCGACACCTGCTGGTGATAGCGACCCAGATAGGCTACCGGACCCATGGCATGGCGGCCGCCAAACACCGAGCCGGAAATCAGACGATTGGTACCCGGTTTCAACTCACCCGCAGTCAGCTCGTCAAGGTTGGCACCCAGGCGAGTGCGCAGCAGGCGTGGCCGGTCAACCTGCGGCCCTGCCAGCGCGATGACGCGTTCAGTCCACAGCTTGCCGTCGGTGAACAGCTTACCGATGGCTACTACGTCCTGATAGTTGATCTGCCATACCAGTTTCTCGACGCTGACCGGATCAAGCATGTGAATATGTGTGCCAGGCAGGCCAGCAGGGTGCGGACCGGCGAAGCTCTCGCTGCGCACGCCATCCAGATTTTCACCCGGGATGCTTACGCCTTCGGCCTTGCATAGCCAGATCCGGCCCAGGCGCGCCAGAACCTTCAGACCGTTCTCGAAATCTGCCGCATACTCCTTCAGCACCACGGCCGGATCAGCAGCCAGGGGATGGGTATCAATGGCGGTAACAAAAATCGAACTGGGCTTGCTGTCCAGCGCGGGCACGCGACTGTAGGGACGGGTTCTGATTGCAGTCCAAAGACCGGAAGCCACCAGTTGGTCACGCACTTTCTGCGGGTCCAGAGTGGCAAGTTCGGCAGCACCGTGGGCGTCAAAGCTTTCAGCTTCGTCGCCATCAATATCAATTACTACCGATTGCAGTACGCGCTTGTCACCGCGATTCACCGCGCTGACCACACCGGCCGCAGGAGCGGTATAGATCACTCCTGGGGTCTTCTTGTCGCTGAACAGGATCTGGCCTAATTTGACCCGGTCTCCCTCTTGCACTTCCATGGTCGGTTTCATACCGTGGTAATCGAAACCGACAACGGCAACGCTGCGCACGGCGCGAGCGTCCTCAATGCTTTGGTCTGGGGAACCGGTGATTGGCAGATCCAAGCCCCGTTTGATTTTTATCATACGTATAGCCTAATCACTGGGTGGAATCGTAATGGGCGGGCCGGTATCCGGCAGGCGGAATTCCCAAGAAACTGCTCTGGGCAACAGACGCTGACTCAAGGGGAGATGACCACGAACCCTCATCAAAAATCCCGCTAAGTATAAAGATCATGGCCAGGCAATGCTACTCAAGCACTTGGTTTTTTCAGGTTTTTTGGTGTTACACATTGCTCAGGACTGCGGATTGACCCTGACAGCCGCAACAGAGTTAATAGGATTTTGCAATTTGCGGAGAAAACCATGTTGCGCCCAGTCTTTATCCTCCTACTCTTTGCCCTACCCCTCGCCGTACAGGCCAATGAAAAGCGCCTGAATCAGGCCGACTTCCCGGAGCAGCTCGAGATCGAAGAACAGCAATTGGTACTGCGCAATGCCGCCGTGCTCAATTACCTGTTCGTTGATGTTTACAGCGCAGCTCTGCTAGCGCCGCCCACAGCAACCCTGAATGATCTGGTGAGTAGCGAAGCGCCGCTGCATCTTGAGCTGTTCTACTATCGCAACATAGGCCGAGATGACGTCATCAAGGCCGCCTGGGTTGCCCTGGAACGCCAATACGACAGCGCCGAACTGGAGCAGTTACGCCCTGGCATTGATGCCCTGCATGCGACCTTCACCGACATCAGTCCCGGAGACAGGTACGGCCTGACTCTGGACAGAGAACGCAACCTCAGCCTGCAATACAACGGCGAGGAAATATTCCAATCCGATGACGAGCAGCTAGCCAGGGCCTACGTCGGCATCTGGCTGCGGGAGAACGGCCTGTCCGAGCGCCTGCGCAGGCAATTGATCGCCGAACGCTGATCAAGCAGAGACAAAAAAGGCGCCCTGGGGCGCCTTTTTCATTACAAGCCAACTCAGTAGTGCGGGAAAGCCGGCGGATTGACGTGGGCCATATCCTCGAGAATACGCACCACCTGACAGCTGTAGCCGAACTCGTTGTCGTACCAGACGTAGAGGATCAGGCGCGTGTCGTTACAGATAGTAGCCTCGGCATCCACTACGCCCGCGTGCCGCGAGCCAACAAAGTCAGTGGAAACCACTTCCTGCGAGTTGGTGAAATCGATCTGCTTGTGCAGGTCCGAGTGCAGAGCCATGTGCCGCAGGTAGTCATTGACTTCGTCACGATTGGTCGCGGCATTCAGATTCAAGTTCAGGATCGCCATGGAAACGTTGGGCGTCGGTACGCGAATAGCGTTGCCACTGAGCTTACCTTCCAGTTCCGGTAGCGCTTTGGCTACGGCCTTGGCTGCACCGGTCTCGG
>JBKBSI010000193.1:0-6429 GCA_046291745.1 Pseudomonas sp.
CTCTGGTCGGTCCCGATAAGCCGGGAAAGACCCGGTGGTCAGAAAGCGCGCGATTATAGTTTAAAGGGGGCGGCGCTTCGAGGAAAAAAGCATCCAGTGGCGCCGCTCGTGGCTCAAGCGTAGCGTCCTAGTGTGGCAATTTGATGGAGCATTTCAAGGTCAGAATGGGTATTCCCCTTCTCATCAATGCAAAATTCGCATCAAAAGCCTCCCTAAAATGCATTGGATATATCGACAACCCCACTCCTACTATTAACCGGCTTACTTGACACGCCCTGCTGTAGAACATAACAACATCCTGGGAGCACCCATGAGATATCCCCAACTACTCGCCAGCCTGCTTGCCGCGAGCCTCAGCGTCTGCGCATTGGCTGCGCCAAAACCCGCAGAGCCAACCACCGCCGAACACAACAAAGCGGTTGTCGCCACCCTACCCTTTTCCAACACCCAGGCGTTTGATGACGCCAAGCGCGGGTTTATCGCCGAATGGCCGGGGGGCAAGGTCACCGACGATGAGGGCAAGCTGGCCTGGAACATGGCAGCCTACGCTTTTCTCAATGGCAAAGCGGCCCCGGATACAGTCAACCCGAGCCTCTGGCGTCAGGCCCAGCTCAACGCCATCCACGGTCTGTTCGAAGTGGCCGAAGGCATGTATCAGATCCGTGGCATGGACTTGGCCAACATGACCATCGTCGAAGGCAACAGCGGGCTAATCATTATTGATCCGCTACTGACACCGGCCACCGCCAAGGCGGGGCTGCAGCTGTATTACCAGCATCGGCCGAAAAAACCGATGGTGGCCGTGCTCTACACGCACAATCACGCCGACCATTTTGGTGGTGTGAAAGGCGTGATAGATGAAGCTGACGTGCGTGCAGGCAAGGTCAAGGTATACGCGCCCTATGGGTTTATGCAGCATGCGGTATCGGAGAATGTAATCGCCGGGAATGCCATGAGCCGTAGGGCTACCTACCAGTTCGGTGCGCAGTTGCCTCCAGGTGAGCGCGGCCACGTGGATACAGGCCTGGGCAAGGCGCTGGCCAGCGGTCCAACAACGCTGATCGCCCCCACCGATACCGTACCGGATAACGCCACCCTGACTATTGATGGAATCGAGATCGAGTTTCAGATGGCCCACGGGACCGAGGCCGAGTCGGAAATGATGATGTATTTTCCGCAGTTCAAGGTGCTCAACACCGCTGAGATCACCAGTCAGCATCTGCATAACATCTACACCATCCGCGGCGCAGCCATTCGCGATGCCAGTGCCTGGTCGCACTATATTGACAAGGCGCTGGAGCGTTTCGGCGAGCGTACCGATATTCTTATCGCCCAGCACCATTGGCCGATCTGGGAGCGGGATCAGGCCAAACACTTTCTCGGCGTGCAGCGGGATCTGTACAAGTTCATTCACGACCAGGCGGTGCGGATGATGAACAAGGGCCAATTGCCCGGCGATATTGCGGAAAACATCAAACTGCCAAAAAGCCTGGATCAGGAATGGTATGCCCGGAGCTACTACGGCACTTTGAAGCACAACGCCCGAGCCATCTACCAACGCTATATGGGCTGGTACGACGCCAACCCAGCCAATCTCGATCCGTTACCACCAAGGCAAAACGCTGCCAAAACCATCAGCTATATGGGCGGTATGGATCAGGTAATCGCGCGCGCACGCGAAGACTATGCCAAGGGTGAGTACCGCTGGGTGGCCTGGGTCATGAGTCAAGCGGTGTTCGCCGAGCCCGGTAACCAGTCAGCGCGCGAATTGGCGGCCGATGCGCTGGAGCAGCTGGGTTACCAGGCGGAGGCAGGCACCTGGCGCGGCGCCTACCTGACCGGTGCCCAGGAGTTGCGCCAGGGCACAGGCGAGCCGCGTCGTGGCAATGACCTTTCTCCGGACCTGTTGCAGGCGCTGGAAGCCGGCATGTTCTTCGATTTGCTGGCGGTGCGCCTGGATGCGGAGAAGGCCGAGGGGCAGCATTTGGTGATCAACTGGACACTGACGGATATCGAAGAGAACTACCGCCTGAACTTGCAGAACGCGACCTTGACCCATCGCGCAGATAGCCTAGCGACCAATCCGGACGCCAGCGTCAGCATGACCCGCGCTACGCTGGACCGCATTCTGCTACGCCAACTGAGCTTCCCCGAAGCGGTAAAAACAGGCGATATCACACTGACCGGCAGCCCCGCGGCCTTTTTCGGGTTGCTGCAGATGATTGAAGAACCACCGGCAAACTTTCCGATCATTGAGCCCGTGGCACAGTAACGAACTAGAAGACGAGAAACAAAAAAGCCGGAGCATCAGCCCCGGCTTTTTTTGTACGCGAACTTATCAGAAGTTGTAGCGCAGACCTGCAGACAGAAAATCTACATCATAGGTATCTGCAACATCGCGGTAGCGTTCAAACTCTGCAACCACGCTGAAGCTTTCATTCAAGGCATATGCAGCGCCAATACCCCAGGACCAAAGGTTCTCCTTTTCGGAGTCAGATTCGCTGAAACCAATGTTAACCGTATCCTTGAGCTCAGTCTTGAGCTGATGATAGCCGACCTTACCGAACAGGCTCAGGCGATCGAGAGGCAAGGTACCCACTACATTCATACCGAAACCGTCAGTCTCAGCGGTAGTCTTCGCCACAGCGAAGCCGTCAGTCGCTTTGTAGCTTACTTCACCGAGATCAATATACTGCAGCTCGATTCCAACATAGGCATTCAACTGAATACCTGCGCCGATTTTAAAAGCAGTATCCTTGGTATCGAGAGAGGAGCTAATGCCCATACCCGGACCAACACCCCAATAATCATCCAGCGTCTGCTTGGAAACATCAGCATCAGACTGGCCCAGTGAGCCAAAAAGGTAACCGTTAACCTGTTCAGCAGCCTGTACACCGGTGGCCATTGAACCCATTACGATTGCAGCAAGCAGTGTTTTTTTAAACATTATTATGATTCTCCATGAAAACAGGCATTTGCCACCCTCTTGGCAGCATCTCCGACACGAAAGCCTAACGGCCCCGTATCCGGATCATAATGCTCCAGACGCCAGCTGTCACACGAAAAATCGTTAGTCCTGCACAACATTTACTGCTGCTGAATAAGAGCGTGCAGGCGACCCACGAAGAAATCCCGCTCCTGGCGCAGACTGAATAGACGCGGCGCAAACAACCAACTCTGGGTCACACCCATAAGGGTCGTGTAGACCATGAGTCCAAGCTGGGCGGGCTGGTGAGTAAGGGGGATTAGCTGTTGTTGCTGGGCTTCGGCCAGCAACCCACCTAGCGTATCGATGATCTGCCTTGTCAGCTTACGCTCGCGCTTGAGGGTCGGTGCCAGCGCCTCGGTCAACTCCGTCTTGTTCAGCAGAATCTCGAAGGACTGGCGAAACCAGCTATCGTCCAACAACAAGTCCAGCCATTCGCTGACGAACCGATCAATCGCTTCGATTGGGCAACGACCTTTTTCGCCCGCTTCGGCTACCAGACGCTCCAAAGGCTCCTGCGAGTAGCTCAGTACAGCTCTGTAAAGATCATCCTTGTTCTTGAAGTGCCAGTAGATCGGGCCGCGGCTGTAACCGGCCTCGGTACCTATCATGGCCAGAGTGGTGTTGGAGTAACCGTTACGACTGAACAGCGTCAGCGCGGCTTCGATAATTTTCAGGCGAGTTTTTTCCGCCTCTTCCTTGGTACGACGCATGGATCATCCGCTGGCAGGACCGACCGCCACCCTTGGGCAGCGGCCAGCCATTGGCTGTTATCAGAGCGCGTCGTCAGCCGCCATTTGCATGTAGGTGGTGTCGAAACGCAGCTTGATATTATCGGTATCACCCAGTGTCTTGCCACCGGGGAAACTGATGCCGACAAAATCAGCCGAAGGCGCGCCATCACCCAGCAGGCCTTTTTCGAAGGAGAAGTCGCGAACGCTATCCATTGCCTCTATAGCCTCGTCACTGGAAATGAATGCCACCGCGTCGGCTGCGTCCCAGAACATTTGCATACCGGCCAGTTGCGCCTCATAACCAGCCTGATCGGTGCCCGAAGCTTCACCCAGGAAGGCGCGCGCTTCCTGACCTTCTGGGCTATCAGTGCCCATGACCGCCATCAGTTCGAACCAGGCACCAGTGAGCGCCTTGCCTAGCTTGGGATTGGCTTCCAGTGTCTGGGTGTTGACTACAGTCAGATCCTTGATGTGACCGGGAATCTGGCTGGAGTCGAATACCCGGTTGGCGCCGGGCATCTTCGCCACGTCATCCAACAATGGATTCCAGGTCACCACGTTTTTTACCCCGGGGGTGCTGAAGGCTGCGACGATATCCGCATCACCGGTATTGACCACAGTCACGTCACGCTCGCTCATGCCGACGTTATCCAGCGCCCGTGCCAGCAAATAATGGGAAACCGACAATTCGACCAGATTGACTTGCTGACCCTTGAGGTCTTTCAGGTCATTACTATCTTTCATCACCAACCCGTCATTGCCGTTGGAGTAGTCTCCGACGATCAGTGCAGTGGTATCGACGCCGCCAGCGGAAGGAATCGACAGGGCATCCATGCTGGTGGCTACTACACCATCGAACTCACCGGCGGTGTACTGGTTGATGGACTCGATATAGTCATTGATCTGCACTATCTCTACTTCGATGCCGTACTTGTCGGCCCACTTTTTCATGATCCCGGATTCGTCGATATACAACCAGGGTATCCAGCCAGCGTAAATGCTCCATGCGATCTTGAAGCTGTCGCGCTCCTGGGCGGAAGCTGCGGGTACCATGATGGCGCTGGCAGCCATGGCCAGCACACCGGCCTTGAGTAATCCGCCGAGACGACGGGAAAAGGGAAGAGGCTTTTGCATGTTTCAACTCCTGGAAAATGAGGCTGTTGCCTGTGTTATGGGTAAAGCACAGCAAAAGGCGCGCCAGCTTTCGCTGACGCAGTAAAGTCAGAAGAACTTCAGGTATCGCTGCAGCTCCCACTCGGAAACGTGAGTGTGGTAGCTGGTCCATTCATCACGCTTGAACTGCACAAAACTTTCAAACATCGCACCACCGAACACTTGTTTGGCAAGTGGGTCGGCTTCGAAGGCGTCAATGGCTTCGCCAAGGTTCTGCGGCAGCATTTCGATACCCATCTCGCGGACTTCCTTGTCACTGTAGTTGTACATGTTCTCGCGGTGCGGCTGGCCGGGGTCCATGGCTTCGCGAATACCTTCCAGGCCTGCAGCCAGAATAATTGCGGCACCCAGATAGGGGTTGCAGGCGATATCCGCAGCACGACATTCGACCCGACCGCCCTGGGAGGGAATGCGCAACATATTGGTGCGGTTGTTATTGCCGTAGCAGACGAACACCGGTGCCCAGGTCGAACCCGACATCGCGCCTTTGCGCACCAGGCGCTTGTAGCTGTTGACCGTCGGCGCAATCACCGCGCTGATAGCCTTGGCGTGTTTCATGATGCCGGCAATAAAGTGATAGGCCATTTCGGTGACGCCGCAGCCATGAATATCTTCGCCATTGGCCGTATCAAACAGGTTCTTGCCGGTCTCGCGGTCAGCCAGAGACATGTTGTAGTGTGCGCCGCTGCCGGTACGGTTGGCCGACGGCTTGGGCATAAAGCTGGCAAAGGCACCGTGCTTGCGGGCAATCTCGTTGGCCATCAGACGGAAGAACACCAGCCGGTCGGCCATGCCCAGCGCGTCGGTGTAGGTAAAGTCGGTCTCGAACTGGCCGTTGGCGTCCTCATGATCGAAAGAGTATACGTCCCAGCCCATGCTGTTCATCGCCTCGACCAGTTCACCAACGATATGCATGTTGTCGCCAAGAGTGCGTGGGTCGTAGCAGGGCTTGGCCAGGATGTCGCGACCGCTAATCGGCTCAAAACCGCCATCGGCACTGTCCTTGAACAGGAAGAACTCGGTTTCGATGCCCAGATTGAAGGTCAAACCCATATCTGCAGCCGCCGCTACCTGACGCTTGAGGATATTGCGCGAACAGGCTTCGAAGGGTGCGCCCTCCAGATACAGATCGCTGGCAAACCAGGCTAGATCGGGGTTCCAGGGGCACACAGTCATGGTCTCGACGTCCGGCATTGCTGCTACTTCGTTATCCGCGATGTCCTGCGGTACGCCATCCAGGGCGGCACCCGTAAACAGCTCGGAACCTTTCAACATGCGCCCGATGTGGGAAATGGGCACAAATTTACCCTTGATGATCCCGTGGATATCAACGTAGCCGGCCAGGGCGTACTTTACGCCCTTGTCCTGCAGGGTTTGTTTGAGGCTTTCGGGTGTTGGCTGAACGGTCATGACTGCACTCCAGAATGTAAAAAGCGCCGATGGCGGCGGGCTTGGTACGATTCTTCCATTCAACATACATGCCAGCATGCATGTATAAGCGCGCGAGATGCGCTTAATTACTGGCATCAAAGACGT
>JBKBSI010000194.1:0-6396 GCA_046291745.1 Pseudomonas sp.
ATCTGTTCTATACCGAGCTGGTGACCCGTCCGGGTAACCCGACAACCTTCGATGTGGCTGTAGGCATTTGTGGCCTGGTGCTGCTGCTGGAGGCGACCCGTCGCGCCCTTGGCCCGCCGCTGATGATTGTCGCTCTG
Organism: Pseudomonas sp.; assembly: GCA_046291745.1. Classification (GTDB taxonomy): domain Bacteria; phylum Pseudomonadota; class Gammaproteobacteria; order Pseudomonadales; family Pseudomonadaceae; genus Halopseudomonas. The sequence goes on from JBKBSI010000194.1 coordinate 138, forward strand.
GTGTTTCTTGTCTACTGCCTAGCCGGCCCGCATATGCCCGGCATGCTCGCTCACCGCGGCGTCAGTGTGCAGGCCCTGGTCAACCACCAGTGGCTGACCAGCCAGGGGGTATTCGGCATTGCCCTGGGCGTGTCTACCAGCTTCGTGTTCCTGTTCGTGCTGTTCGGCTCGCTGCTGGACAAGGCTGGAGCAGGTAACTACTTCATCAAGGTCGCCTTCTCCATGCTCGGGCACTATCGCGGCGGCCCGGCCAAGGCCGCCGTGGTGGCCTCGGGCATGACCGGTCTGATCTCCGGCTCGTCGATTGCCAACGTGGTGACCACCGGCACCTTCACCATCCCGATGATGAAGCGTGTGGGCTTTTCCTCGGAAAAAGCTGGTGCCGTGGAAGTAGCTTCCTCGGTAAACGGCCAGATCATGCCACCGGTGATGGGTGCTGCCGCCTTCCTGATGGTCGAGTACGTCGGCATTTCCTATGTCGAGGTAATCAAGCACGCCTTTTTGCCCGCGCTGATCTCCTACATTGCGCTGATCTATATCGTTCACCTGGAAGCCATGAAGGCCAACATGCAGGGTCTGCAAAGCAGCAACCCGGTGCGTCCCTTCATGCGCAAGGCGCTAGGCTTTCTGACTGGCCTGATACTACTCATGGGCCTGTCCTTCGCGGTTTACTACGGCCTTGGCTGGCTCAAACCGCTGCTCGGTGATGCGGCTGGCTGGGTCATAGGCGCGGCGCTCCTGGCGGTCTATATCGGCCTGCTTAAGGTCGGCGCGCAGTATCCTGAGCTGGAGCTGGATGATCCCAACTCCCCGGTCCTGGTACTGCCGCAGACCAAACCAACGGTCATGTCCGGCCTGCATTACATTCTGCCTGTCATAGTGCTGGTCTGGTGTCTGATGGTCGAGCGTCTGTCGCCCGGCCTCTCGGCCTTCTGGGCCACGGTGCTGATGATTCTGATCATCGTCACCCAGCGCCCGCTGACGGCCCTGTTCCGCGGTCGCAGCAAGCTCGCGAACGACCTCATGCATGGCCTGGATGACCTCTGGCAGGGTTTGGTAGCCGGTGCTCGCAATATGATCGGCATTGGTATCGCCACGGCTGCTGCGGGGATCATTGTCGGCGCGGTAGCGCAGACCGGTGTAGGCCTGGTGTTGGCCGATCTGGTCGAGATTCTCTCGATGGGCAATCTGATGCTGATGCTGATGCTCACGGCAGTACTCAGCCTGATACTTGGCATGGGCCTGCCAACCACCGCCAACTACATCGTGGTTTCCGCGTTGCTGGCACCTGTCATCGTTACTCTCGGGCAGCAGAACGGCCTCCTGGTACCACTGATCGCCGTGCACCTGTTTGTGTTCTATTTCGGCATCATGGCCGACGTGACCCCGCCGGTCGGGCTGGCCTCCTTCGCCGCAGCGGCGGTATCAGGCGGTGACCCCATACGTACAGGTTTTCAGGCTTTCTATTACAGCCTGCGCACCGCCGCCCTGCCCTTCCTGTTCATTTTCAACACCGACCTGCTGTTGATCGATGTGAGCTTCTTGCAGGGTATCGTCATCTTCATCGTGGCGACCATCGCCATGCTGATCTTTGCTGCCGGCACCCAGGGCTGGCTACTGGTACGTAGCCGTTGGTACGAAAGCCTGCTGATGCTGCTGGTAGCCTTTACCCTGTTCCGCCCGGGTTTCTGGATGGATATCATCCACGATCCCTATCAGTCGATCCCGCCCGCAGAGATAGCTGCTGCACTGGATCGTGTGGATGAGGGCAGCAATCTGCGCATGCAGATTCGTGGCGAAGACGACATCGGTGATGAGCGCATCTTCTACCTGCTGATGCCGGTACCTGATGGCGAAACCGGAGAGGATCGGCTGGACGCAATGGGCCTGACGCTGATGCAGGAAGGCGATCGTACCCTGGTCGACATGGTCACCTATGGCAGCCTTGCCGCCGACATGGGCTTTGACTTCGATCAGGAGATCGTCGAGGTCCAGGCACCGGTAGACCGCTGGGCCAAGGAGTGGATGTGGATTCCGGGGTTCGTGCTGTTCATGCTGATTGTTGCTCTGCAGTGGCGCCGCCGCCCTGTTGCAGAGCCCGCCACTGCGGCCAATACGGCCTCTGACGGAGGCACCCATGTATAACAAGATCCTGTTACCGATCGACCTTAATCACAAGGCGTCGTGGGCCAAATCTCTACCCACCGCCTTGCAGCTGTGCCGCGACTACGATGCGTCACTGCACGTGGTCATGGTCATGCCCGACTTCGGCCTGCCACTGGTAGGCGGCTTCTTTCCCAAGGAGTATGCCGACAAGGCCAAGCTAGCAATCACCGAGAACCTCAAGGAGTTCGTCAAGGCCAATATCCCCAAGGAAATCAAGGTGCAGCGCATTGTGGCGGACGGCAAGGCCTATGAGGCGATATTGCGGGTAGCCAAGAAGCTGGATGTGGACCTGATCGTCATGGCCTCGCACAAGCGCAAGCGGGTCGAGGATTACGTACTGGGCACCAACGCTCTGCGAGTAGTGCAACTGTCGAAGAAGTCGGTAATGATCGTGCGCTAAGCGGGTCTGAGCAGGGTCGCTGGCACAGACTTTGCTTCCCTTTATTTGCCCCGATTCACCGGGCAGACAGCAAACGACAACGGCGTCGTGCATCAGGATCAGCAACAGCGATTCTGATCACGGCGTTTTTTTATGGGCCAGCACTCGACTGGATGACAGGAAAACCGCATGAAGCAAGATAACCACCCCCGCAGCGACGCCCTGGCCTGGGTGCATGGCAGCGACGCGCCGGAGAAGTCGCTGCTCAATCTCGGCTACCTGCCACTGACTGACTCAGCGTCGTTAATCGTGGCCGCGACCCAGGGCTTTGCCGCACCCTACGGACTACGCCTGAACCTGCAGCGTCAGGCCTCCTGGTCCGGTCTGCGTGACCGCTTGATCAGCGGCGAGCTGGATGCCGTGCAGGGCCTTTATGGCATGGTGTATGGCATGCATCTGGGCCTTGGCAGCCGCAGCGTGCCTATGGCAGTGCTTATGGGACTCAACCAGAACGGCCAGAGCATCAACCTTTCAACCCAGATGCAGCGTGACGGGGTGATCGATGGTCTGTCACTGGCACTGCGCGCGCACCAGAAAGGGGCAAAACTGCGTCTGGCGCAGACCTTCCCCACTGGCACCCACGCCATGTGGCTGTATTACTGGCTGGCAGCCCAGGGCATTCATCCCTTGCGCGATGTCGATACCCTGGTAGTGCCACCGTCGCAAATGGTTCAGCACCTGGAAGCGCGGCGCATTGATGGCTTCTGCGCCGGCGAACCCTGGGGCGCCTGCGCCATTACCCAGGGCCAGGGCTTTACCTTGGCCACCAGCCAATCGATCTGGCCAGACCATCCGGAGAAGGTGCTGAGCACCACCAAAGCCTTTGCCGAGGAGTTCCCGAACACTGCCAGGGCGCTGGTTATGGCGGTGCTGGACGCCAGCCGCTTTATCGATCAAAGCGATGAAAACCGCCGCAGCACTGCGCAATTGATCAGCAGCAGCGAGTTCGTCAACGCTCCGCTGGAAGCACTGTTACCGCGCCTGCTTGGCGAATATGATGACGGCAACCAGCGGGTCTGGCAGGATAGCCACCCACTGCGCTTCCATGCCGACGGTCAGGTCAACCTGCCCTACCTGTCCGATGGTATGTGGTTCATGACCCAGTTCCGCCGCTGGGGCCTGCTGCGCGAGGATCCCGATTACCTGAGTGTGGCCCAGGAAGTACAGCGACTGGATATCTACCGTGATGCGGCCAATGCCATGGGTATCAGTCTGCCGCCCAGCCCCCTGCGCAGCAGCACGCTGATAGACGGGGTGGTCTGGGACGGCAGCGATCCGCACGCCTATGCTCGCAGCTTTGAACTGCATGCTCTGGGTGACCGCGCTGATGCACAGGGGCAGCAACCATGAACACCACCCGCCTTTGCACTGACAGGATGGCATGATGCGGATTTTGCTTATCAACGATACCGCCCGAAAGGTCGGCGGTCTCAAGGACTCATTGATCGAAGCCGGATTTGAGGTGCTGGACGAGTCGGGCCTGTCCATCGACCTGCCCGCCCGGGTACAAAGCTGCCAGCCAGACGTCATTCTGATCGACAGCGACTCACCGGGGCGCGATGTCATGGAGCAGATCTGCCTGGTCAGCCGCGACCTGCCACGTCCCATCGTGATGTTCACCGACGAACACGACCCCGGCGTCATGCGCAAGGCCATCCAGTCCGGCGTCAGCGCTTACATCGTCCAGGGCATCCAGAGTGCACGCCTGCAGGCGATTCTTGATGTCGCCATGGCACGCTTCGAGAGCGACCAGAAGCTGCGCGCCGAGCTGAACGAACGGGAGCAGCAGCTCAACGAGCGCAAGCGTATCGAGAAGGCCAAGGGACTGCTGATGAAGATGAAGAACTGCGACGAGGCAGAGGCCCATACGCTGATGCGCCGCCAAGCCATGAGCAAGCAGCAGAAGATCATTCAGGTGGCCGAACAGATTATTGCCATGAACGAACTGCTCAAGGACTGAGCGCGACCCGCCTGACCATCAGATCCCGCTTCTGGCACGTATCCTGCTTAGGTTAACCCCAGGTAACCAACGGCGGTTGCCAAACCGACATCGACGTCATCACCAAACAGCCCTCAGGGGTTGAGCTTGGTGGTGACGTTTTTTTTTGCCTCAACGCAGTGGCAAATGCAGCACAACGCAGATACACCGCACATGAAGAGGACTACCCGATGAGTAAAAGTTTCTGGAAAGCCGGCCACACACCGACGCTTTTTGCCGCCTTCCTGTATTTCGACCTGAGCTTTATGGTCTGGTACGTACTAGGCCCTCTTGCGGTGCAGATTGCTACAGATCTGGGCCTGACTGCACAGGAACGGGGCATGATGGTTGCCACGCCGATTCTCGCCGGGGCTATCCTGCGACTGCTGTTGGGCTTTCTTGCCGACCGCCTATCGCCCAAGACTGCAGGCATCATGGGCCAGGTTGTGGTGATCATGGCTCTGCTGGCAGCCTGGACTCTGGGCGTGACCACTTACCACCACGCGTTGCTCTTGGGTCTGGGTCTGGGCTTCGCCGGTGCGGCCTTTGCTGTCGCTTTGCCCCTGGCTTCCCAGTGGTATCCGCCGGAGCACCAGGGCAAGGCCATGGGTATCGCCGGTGCAGGTAATTCCGGCACCGTGCTGGCCGCGCTGTTCGCCCCAGGGCTGGCCTACTTGTTTGGCTGGCAGAATGTCTTTGGTCTGGCGCTGATCCCCCTGGTCGCCACGCTGATCATCTTTATCCTGGTTGCCAAGAATGCGCCGCAGCGGCCCAAACCCAAATCCGGTCGCGACTATCTGCTGGCCTTGAACGACAAGGACAGCTGGTGGTTCATGTTCTTCTACAGCGTGACCTTTGGTGGCTTTATCGGTCTGGCCAGCGCCCTGCCCGGCTACTTCAATGACCAGTACGGCCTCAGCCCGGTCATTGCAGGCTACTACACAGCCGCCTGCGTTATGGCCGGCAGCCTGATGCGGCCCTTGGGCGGCGCCCTAGCCGACCGCATCGGCGGTATTCGCTCGCTGCTGTTCATGTACGGCATCGCCTCGGTATGCATTGCCATTGTCGGCTTCAACCTGTCCAGTTCCTTTGCTGCTCTGGCATTCTTCGTAGCCGCGATGCTCGGCCTTGGCGCCGGTAACGGCGCGGTATTCCAACTGGTGCCACAGCGCTTTCACCGCGAAATCGGCGTGATGACCGGTTTAATCGGCATGGCTGGCGGCGTCGGCGGTTTCGTACTGGCGGCCGGCCTGGGCACCATCAAGCAGCATACCGGCGACTACCAGTTGGGGCTCTGGCTGTTCGCCAGTCTCGGCCTGCTGGCCCTGATTGGCCTGGTTGGCGTCAAGCGCCGCTGGCGCACCACCTGGGGCTCATCCTCCATGACTTCAGCCCGGGTCTGACCCAGTGAGTCTGAAGCTGCGCGTAGCAGAGGCCAGCGCCAGCGGACCGCGTCCAGAGAACCAGGACGCAATCCGCATTGTCACACCAGCGCCACACCTGGCTGCCAGCAAGGGTCACTTGCTGGCCCTGGCCGATGGTGTAAGCCAGTGCGCCGACGGCGGCCTGGCCGCCCGGGCCACGCTGCAGGCGTTGGCGCTGGATTACTACTCCACGCCGGAAACCTGGACCGTGACCCAGGCACTGGATCGGCTGCTGACCGCGCACAATCGCTG
>JBKBSI010000195.1:0-6387 GCA_046291745.1 Pseudomonas sp.
TCACGAGGCTTTTGCGTGAAGTTGGTTTTGCTTTCCCAAACCCAAACAAAAAAACACAACCCAAACCGAGCGCATAAAAAAACCGGAGCACATGGCTCCGGCTTTTTTATGAAGCAGCTACTTAGGCGGGGAAGAGTTCGCCCAGTTTCAGAGCCAGCATCATGTCGCCTTCGGCGCGCAGCTTGCCAGCCATGAAGGCCTGCATGCCGTCAGTTTCGCCGGTCATCACGCCTTCCAGAGTCGCCTGATCCATGATCAGAGTAACGTTTGGCGTAGCGGCGTCGCCCTGAGCGATGGCGCAGGTGCCATCCTTGATGGTGACGTTGAAGTTACTGTCGTCTTCGACATTGAACTGGAAAACCAGATCCAGGCCCGCAGCAGCGGCTGGGTTGAACTTGGATTCCATCTTGCTGGTGATATCTGCAACGCTGGTCATAGGTGTATCCTTGATTTTCCTGGTTCTGAAAAGCAGCGGTCTAGCGAGCTGCCATGTTATCTGTAAGTTATCCAGTCTGCTTGCTGGTGCAGATCAAGATGGGCCTGACCATTGAAAGCGGCCAGGCTGAGCTTGTTCCTACCATATTGTAGACGGCTTACAGAGGTATTCACGATTTGCCAGTTAAGCTCAAACGCACTGGTGGCTGGCATGTCCGTGAGAAGTTGCAGAGCGGCAGTAATAGTGCCGCCCGACGTATAGATAGCAATATTCTGCCCGCGTTCAGCTTTTGCCAGAACCCGCTCCAGTCCGGCCTTGACCCGCGCCACAAAGGCCGACCAGGGCTCGCAGCCCTCGACCGGCTCCTGCTCGGTGATCCACAGGGTGATGACCTGACTGAATATGCGCTGAAATTCCTTGCGGTACTGCCCGGCATTTTGCACATAGTGCATGGCTTGGGGCTCGGTCTGCATGACGCGGGGCAGGTAGGTATGCATCACAGTGTCGGCAGCATACTCATTGAACGCAGGCTCGATCAGGATCTCGGCTTCCGAGTTGGGCATCTGCGCCAAAGCGTGCTTGCCGGTATCAATCTGGCGCTGCATCTCACCGGCATAGTTACGGTCAAAGCGCACGCCGCTGGCCGCAAGGTGTCGCCCCAGCAGGGCTGACTGTTCAATGCCTAGCGGCGAAAGCACATCATAATTGTCTGCGCCCAACGAGGCCTGGCCATGCCTGATCAAATAGATGCTACCCACAGGGTGTCGCCCTTTTGTCCCGAAACAAGACACTGAGGGTATTGGCTGCCTCCTGCCCTGTCAATCAAAAACCATACGCTTGTTTGAATCATCTTCAGGGGCCGCTGGAGCCAGTCATGGACGTATCCTGTATGCTTGGTAACAGAGACCGAACCCCCTTATTTTTTCGTTTATGGAGTGCGCTTGTGGAATGGTTTGCTGACTATGCCTTGTTCCTGGCCAAAGCCGTCACCTTTCTGGTGGTGGTGTTTCTAGTGGTTGCCATGCTCGCTTCGCTCAAGCAGCGTAGCAAGCGCGAGGAGGGCACCCTCAGCGTGGTCCGCCTCAACGACCAGCATGCGCGCATGACCGAGAGACTCGCCGATGTGGTTCTGGACAAGGCCGCCGTCAAAGCTTTGCACAAGACCCGTAAGGCTGAAGCCAAGGCGCGCGAAAAGAATACCGAGCCGGGCAAGCGTGTGTACGTGCTCAACTTCCATGGGGACATCAAGGCCAGTGCGCTAAGCAGTCTGCGCCAGGAAGTTACCGCAGTGCTGGCCCTGGCTACCGCGAAGGACGAAATTGTGGTCAAGCTCGAGAGTGGCGGTGGCATGGTGCATGCCTACGGCCTGGCGGCATCGCAACTGACGCGTATCCGCGAGGCTGGTGTGCCCCTGACCGTTTGTGTCGACAAGGTCGCGGCCAGTGGCGGCTACATGATGGCCTGCATCGCCGACCGCGTGCTGGCTGCACCCTTTGCCATGCTCGGCTCGATTGGCGTGGTTGCACAGTTGCCGAACTTCAATCGTCTGCTGAAGAAGCATGATATCGATTATGAGATGCTTACCGCTGGTGAGTATAAGCGTACCCTGACTCTGTTCGGAGAAAACACTGAGAAGGGCAGGGAAAAATTTCAGGACGACCTGGAAAATATTCACCGTCTGTTCAAGACTTTTGTTGGTCAGTATCGGCCCGGGCTGGATCTCGCCGAGGTCGCCACCGGCGAGGTCTGGTTTGGTATGGAGGCCCAGGAAAAGGGCTTGGCTGACCAGATCACCACCAGTGATCAGTATATTAGCGGCCTGATCCGTGACGCGGCCGTATTCGAAGTGCATTACGCTACACGCAAGCGCTTGCAGGACAAGCTTTCGGCGGGCGCCTCGGCGACCCTCGACCGGCTGCTGTTGACCTGGGTATCGCGCTTCAATAATCAGCGTTTCTGGTAGGAGAACACAGCATGTCCGAATTCAAGGCTTTGGTTGTCAGCGAAGAAGATGGCTCCTTTGTGCCCCGTGTTGTCATGCGGCACGTCGATGACCTGCCGCAGGGTGAGGTGTTGGTGCGGGTCAGTTATTCCTCGCTGAACTTCAAGGATGCTCTCTCGGCGACGGGCAATCGTGGGGTGACGCGCAGCTACCCGCACACGCCAGGTATTGATGCGGCAGGGGTGGTGGAAGCCTCCTCGGTACCCGAGCTGTCGGTTGGTGACGAAGTGATAATCACCGGTTACGACCTGGGTATGAATACTGCGGGCGGCTACGGCCAGTATATTCGTGTCCCTGCCAACTGGGTGCTCAAACGGCCCCAGGGTCTGTCCCTGAGAGATAGCATGCTGTTGGGCACAGCAGGCCTGACGGCTGCCCTGTGCATCGACAAGCTCGAGCAGGCAGGCCTGGCGCCAGGGCAGGGCCCGGTGCTGGTGACCGGCGCTACGGGCGGCGTGGGTAGCATTGCTGTGGTCATGTTGGCGGGTCTTGGCTATGAAGTGGCTGCCGCTACCGGCAAGGCGCTGCAGGCAGATTTTCTCACGGGCCTGGGTGCCAGTCAGATCGTCGATCGCTCGGCACTTGAGGCAGGCAAGGACAAGCCCATGCTCAAGGAGCTGTGGGCGGGTGCAGTGGACACTGTTGGCGGCGATATCCTGTTCAACGTAGTCAAGTCGCTGCGCTACGGCGCCAGTGCCGTAACCTGCGGCCTGACCGCAGGTACGAATTTCCAAGGGAGCGTTTTGCCCTTTATTCTGCGTAACGTCAATTTGCTCGGTGTCGATTCGGTCGAGCAGCCACTGGTGGTCAAGGCCTCCATGTGGGACAGGCTGTCACTGCAGTGGAAAACCGATCTGCACAACCTCGATCACGAGGTCACCCTGGACCAGTTGCCAGAGCAGATCGAGAAGATCCTGGCTGGCAAGATGGTTGGTCGGGTGGTGGTGAATCTGCAGTAGTTAGATACTGCCTGGCTTTTATCCCCGGGTCAGAGTCGTTCACAGCAGTTCTGGTCGCACCTTGGGCTGGAGCTTGGCAAGCATGAACGCCAGCCCGGCCTGGTGTCGCTCGGCATCGCCTTCGCCCTGTTTTGCAACCAGGTAATAGCTGTTGCCGAATGCCTGCAGCCAAGGTGTCGTCAGGTAGTAGAACTGCTCATCATGCCGTACGGAGCTGACCTTTTCCCACGGAATTGTGATGTTGCGGCCGTTCGGCAAAGTTAGCTTCATATCCTTATCACCCAGCTCAAGATGGTGGTGGCCGACCAGGCAAAGCTGCCGTTTCAGGGTCGAGGCCCGCATGCTACGTTCAACAGCTGTCTCGCTAAGCTGCGCTGGGGGCGGGCGAAGCTGACGTTTCGCATGCCAGCGTAGAACCAGAAGCCCTGGCGGAAGGACGAGGATCAGAGCTATCAGGGTTTCAATCGTTCCGGGGCTCACGAAAGCGACCAGCCCGGCCACCATCAGCAGCACCAGACCTATCGAAATTGCGAGTTGTAGCGGCCAGTTAAAGCGTTGCCGCAGTGCCAGGCTGTTGCGCAGGGAGCGCTCGCGAACGCGCTGGATCATCATCTCCAGCTGTTCCTTGCTGATGGAATACTCAAGCTTCATGGTTTCAGACGCTCCGTCGCCCAAAGGGGGCGACATCATATCGGATTAGCCCCTGCTGGCAAATTTCCACGGCTGGCATGCAGTGGGTGGTCGCCTGGGGCTCATTGCGGCCTGGAAGTGTCTGGCGGTTCGCTGTCGCTCGGAAGAAGTACGCTCCTTGCCTGGATGAAATGCTGAAAAAGAACCCGGATTTGCCAATTTCGCTGCGTTTTCTGCAGGCAAATCCGAATAAAATCCTGTATATTGGCCGCCTATTTTGAACCCGGCTTAACAGAGAGCGCTATGACTGACCTTAACCTCTACAGAAACATCGGTATCTTCGCCCACGTTGATGCCGGGAAAACCACTACTACCGAGCGTATCCTCAAGCTGACCGGTCGTATCCACAAGCTCGGCGAGGTGCACGAAGGCGAGTCCACCACCGACTTCATGGAGCAGGAAGCCGAGCGCGGTATTACCATTCAGTCAGCAGCCGTTAGCTGCTTCTGGAAAGGTCACCGCTTCAACGTTATCGACACCCCCGGCCACGTTGACTTCACCGTAGAAGTGTATCGCTCGCTGAAAGTACTGGATGGCGGTATCGGCGTATTCTGTGGTTCCGGCGGTGTTGAGCCCCAGTCGGAAACCAACTGGCGCTATGCGAACGACTCCAAAGTATCGCGTCTGATCTTCGTCAACAAGCTGGACCGTATCGGTGCCGACTTCCTGCGCGTAACCGCTCAGGTCGAGAAAGTACTGGGTGCCAAGCCGCTGATCATGACCCTGCCTATCGGCCGTGAAGATACTTTTTCCGGCGTTGTGGATCTGCTGACCCGTAAAGCCTATGTCTGGGACGAAACTGGACAGCCTGAAAACTACACCGTCACAGACATCCCTGCTGACATGGTTGACGATGTTGAGACCTATCGCGACCGTCTGGTCGAGATGGCCCTGGAGATGGATGACGACCTGCTGATGGCTTACATGGAAGGCGAAGAAGCCTCCATCGAAGACATCCAGCGCTGCATCCGCAAGGGTACTCTGGAACTGGCATTCTTCCCGACCTACTGCGGTTCTGCATTCAAGAACAAGGGCATGCAACTGCTGCTCGACGCGGTTGTGGATTACCTGCCCGCGCCACACGAAGTGAACCCGCAGCCGCTGACTGACGAGGAAGGCAACCCGAATGGCGAGCACGCTATCGTGTCTGCTGACGAGCCTTTCCGTGCCCTGGCGTTCAAGATCATGGATGACCGCTTCGGCGCCCTGACTTTCGTGCGTATCTACTCGGGTAACCTGAACAAGGGTGACACCATCCTCAACTCGTTCACCGGTAAATCCGAGCGTGTTGGCCGCATGGTGGAAATGCAGGCGAACGAGCGTAACGAACTGAGCTCTGCCACCGCCGGTGACATTATTGCCATCGTTGGCATGAAGAACGTACAGACCGGCCACACGCTGTGTGACCCCAAGCACCCCTGTACCCTGGAAGCGATGGTGTTCCCCGAGCCAGTTATCTCCATTTCGGTAACACCGAAAGACAAGGGCTCCACTGAGAAGATGGGTGTTGCCATCGGCAAGATGGTTGCAGAAGATCCTACCTTCCGGGTTGAAACCGATATCGACTCCGGTGAAACCATTCTCCGCGGCATGGGCGAACTGCACCTGGATATCAAGGTCGACATCCTGCGTCGTACCTACGGTGTTGATCTGGTCGTTGGTCAGCCTCAGGTAGCTTACCGCGAGACTATCACTCGTGAAGTTGAAGACAGCTACACGCACAAGAAGCAGTCGGGTGGTTCCGGTCAATACGGTAAGATCGACTACATCATCAAGCCCGGCGAAGCGAACACCGGCTTTACCTTCAAGTCTTCTGTTGTGGGCGGTAACGTTCCGAAGGAATACTTCCCGGCCATTGAAAAGGGCTTCGCTTCCATGATGGGCATTGGCCCGCTGGCCGGCTTCCCGGTTCTGGACGTTGTGGTTGAGCTGACCGATGGTGGTTTCCACGCGGTTGACTCCTCTGCCATCGCCTTCGAAATCGCCGCCAAGGGTGCTTTCCGCCAGTCCATGCCCAAGGCTGGTCCGCAGTTGCTTGAGCCGATGATGAAGGTCGACGTCTATGCTCCGGAAGATCACGTAGGTGATGTTATCGGTGACCTGAACCGTCGTCGCGGCATCATTCTGGGTCAGGAAATCAGCGCCACTGGCGTTCGCGTCAAGGCCGATGTCCCGCTGGCAGAAATGTTCGGCTACATCAGCACCCTGCGTACCATGACCTCGGGTCGTGGTCAGTTCTCCATGGAGTTCGCTCACTACGCAGCGTGTCCGGCCAACGTTTCCGAGACAGTGATCGCTAA
>JBKBSI010000196.1:0-6374 GCA_046291745.1 Pseudomonas sp.
CTGAGGCGCTCTATTGCCTGCTCCAGATGGCGGATGCGCGATTGCTCGACCTCGGCCTGCTGGCGTGGTGAGGCGGCCTGCTGGTTGAACTGGTCCCAGGCCGACTGCCAGGTCTGCATGGCTTCTTCGGCGCCAAGCAGTTGAATGGCGGTGTCTTCATCGGCGGCGCTGGCCATTTCCAGTTCGGGTTCGACCTCGGCCAGCTCGTTGTGCAAATCGGCGAGCAACGCCTGATCCTGAGCCAGGTGGCTCTGCGCCTCCTGCCAGGCCAGTTCGGTCTGGTCGATGTCCTCGTGCAGCTGGCTTTGCCGGTCGCGGTTGAACTGCAAAATCTGTTCGATGCGGCTGATGTCGGCACCGACGCTGTAGTAGCGACCCTGCACCTGATTGAAGGCCTCGGTCAGGTCGGTATGCTGGTCACGCTGCTTTTCCATTTCGCTGTCGGCATTACGCTGTTCAGCCACCAGCGCTTCCATGGCCACTTCCAGCGCACGCACCTGATGCTCGCGCTCACCGGTCTGGGCATCCAGGCTCTGCCAGCGCAATGCTTGCAGTTGGGCCTTGAGCTGACGTTCCTCGGCCTTGAATTCCTTGTACTTCTCAGCGGCCTGGGCCTGACGCTGCAGGTGCGACAGCTGGCGTTCCAGTTCCTCACGCAGATCGGTCAGGCGTGACAGGTTGTCGTGGGTACGACGAATGCGGTTCTCGGTCTCGCGGCGGCGTTCCTTGTACTTGGAAATACCGGCGGCCTCTTCAATAAACAGGCGTAACTCATCGGGCTTGGCTTCTATCAGTTTGGAGATCATGCCCTGTTCGATGATCGAGTAACTGCGCGGACCCAGGCCAGTGCCGAGGAAGATATCGGTAATGTCGCGACGGCGGCACTTGGTGCCGTTGAGAAAGTACTGGTTCTGCGCTTCGCGGGTGACCTTGCGGCGGATGGAGATCTCGTTGTAACCGGCGTATTCGCCCTTGAGCGTGCCGTCGCTGTTGTCGAATACCAGCTCAATGGAGGCCTGGCCGACCGGCTTGCGGCTATTAGAGCCATTGAAGATGACATCGGTCATCGACTCGCCACGCAGATTCTTGGCCGAACTTTCGCCCATGACCCAGCGCACCGCATCGATGATGTTGGATTTTCCGCAGCCGTTGGGGCCAACCACAGCGCCCATATTGGTCGGGAAGAATACCGTGGTGGGATCCACAAAGGATTTGAAACCCGCCAGTTTGATGCACTTCAATCGCATTGATTCGCCTGTCCTTGCGCAAGGCTGCCCGGACGTTCACGGCCAAACGATGACCGCCGCACCCGACATGGGTATGATCAAACCCGCATTTTTACCCGCTATGCCCCCTTATGAGAAGCCCCGATAGGGAAATACCCTGTTACGCGTCGCCGCCGGGGCAGTAGTCAAGCATATTGGACTGCGGCAAAATCGGCCCTTTCAAGGACAAAACACCCATGGCCCTGCAACCCGATCTGGACAAGCTGTACGCCAGCCTGATGGACGAGGAGGACGCACGGGTCTGCAAGGACATTCCCGATAGCGCCTGCAATGGCGTGCCGAAAAACTTCTTCTACCAGGTTGCGGCTACCACCTTGACCAGCCTGGGTGACACCCTGACCAATCCCAAAACCACCCTGGCCTGGCTGCTCGGGGTCGTAGGGGCGCCCCTGGCGCTGGTCGCCTGGCTGGTGCCGATTCGCGAGTCCGGCTCGATGTTGCCGCAACTCTTTATCGCTGCCTACATTCGCCAACTGTCCCGGCGCAAGGGTGTTTGGATCATCGGCAGCCTGCTGCAAGCCTTGGCGCTGCTGGGCATGGGCGCAGTGGCCTGGCTGACCGAAGGTGCGCTGGCGGGCGGACTGATTATTTTCTGTCTGATCATTTTCAGCCTGGCCCGTGGCCTGTGTTCGGTGGCCAGCAAGGACGTGATTGGCAAGACCGTACCCAAAACCCGGCGCGGACGCATGAACGGTCTGGCCAGCAGCCTGTCCGGCTGGCTGGCACTGGCCTTCGGCGTTTACTGCCTGATCTGGCCGCCGGAAGATGACGACATGCTGTTCTATGCCAGCCTGCTGGTGGTCTCGGCACTACTCTGGGTAGCGGCGAGCTTTATCTATCAGGGTATCGATGAGGCGCCCGGTGCTACCGAGGGTGGCGACAATGCTATCCGCGAAGCGCTGAGCAAGATCAGTCTGCTGCGCGATGATCCGCCGTTCCGGCGTTTTGTGATTACCCGTGGTCTGCTGCTGTGCTCCGCCCTGTCGGCACCCTATTACGTGCTGCTGGGTCAGGAGCTGAATACCGGGCTGGGCATGCTCGGCGCCTTTCTGGTGGCCAACGGTCTGGCCAGCAGCCTCAGCGCCATGGTCTGGGGCCGTATGGCCGATCTGTCGAGCAAAAGGGTAATGATTCGCGCGGCCTTTCTTGCCAGCTTGCTTGGCCCTATTGTGGTCGCCATCCATCTGTGGGGCGGCCTGCCAGAAGCAGTGCATGCCTGGCTGTTCCCGGTGGCCTTCTTTGTACTGGGCGTAGCCCATGCCGGCGTGCGCGTCGGGCGCAAGACCTACGTACTGGATATGGCCGGTGGCAACAAGCGCACCGACTATGTCGCCGTGGGCAACACCCTGATCGGCCTGCTGTTGCTCGCCACCGGATTACTGGGCCTGCTCAGTGCTTTAATAGGCGCGGCAGGCATGTTGGTACTTTTATCCAGCATCGGTCTGTGCGGTGCCCTGCTATCCTTTACCTTACCTGAAGTACAAAATTGATAACCCTTTCCGGATACCACAAATGACCGACGCCACACCCACAGCAGACCCTAGCGGCCTACCCCTGTCCCGAGTGATCGGCCTGTTTCTGGGGCCAGCATTCCTGCTTGCCACGCTGCTGCTGCCGTCCCCCGAGGGCATGAGTGCCGAGGCCTGGAAGGCGCTGGGGCTGATGCTGTTGATGGCCACCTGGTGGTCAACCGAGGCGATTCCTATTCCGGCAACGGCGTTGTTGCCGATTGTGCTGATTCCGGCCCTGGGGCTTGGCAACGTGGCTGCGGCGACCGCGCCCTACGCCAATCCGATCATCTTTCTGTTTATGGGCGGTTTCGTGCTGGGTCTGGCCATGCAGCGCTGGAACCTGCACAAGCGCATCGCACTGATGACCTTGCTCGCGGTGGGCAGCAAACCACGCAACCAGATCGCCGGCTTCATGCTGGCTACCGCCTTTCTCAGCATGTGGGTCAGCAATACCGCCACTACTATCATGATGCTGCCAATTGGTCTCTCGGTGATCAGCATGCTTGGCGGGCAGAACCCAGAAGCCGTGCGCCGCTATGCCAGCGCCCTGCTGCTGGCAATTGCCTACGCCGCCAGTGTCGGCGGCATCGCCACTTTGATCGGCACACCGCCGAACGCACTGCTGGCGGGCTATCTGTCTGAGAGCCACCAGATCCAGGTCGGTTTTGCCCAGTGGATGCTGATCGGGGTTCCGGTAGCAGCGAGCATGCTGCTGGCCATCTGGCTATGGCTGGCACGCCGGGATTTTGGCCTGGGGGACGGTGCTGGCAGCGGTCAGGCCCTGCGCCAGCAACTGCGTGAGTTGGGCCGCATGTCACTGGGCGAGACGCTGGTAGCAATTGTCTTTGTACTGACCGCAGCGGCCTGGATCTTCCAGCCGCTGCTATCGGCTCAGTTGCTGCCCTGGCTAAACGATACGGTGATTGCGATTGCCGCCGCGGTGGTGATGTTTCTGATCCCCGTGCAACTGAAGAGCAGAACCTTTCTGATGGACTGGGATACGGCCAAGGATATGCCCTGGGGTGTACTGCTGCTGTTTGGTGGCGGCTTAGCCATGGCCAGCGTGATTACCAGTTCCGGGCTGGCGGTATGGATTGCCGAGAGCCTGGGCGTACTCAGCATTCTCCCTGCCCTGCTGATGCTGGCTCTGGTAGTCGCGGTGATCATCTTCCTTACCGAGGTCACCAGCAATACCGCTACCGCAGCAGCTTTTTTGCCGCTGCTCGGCGCGCTGGCCGTGTCCCAGGATATCTCGCCAATCGTCTTCGCCGTGCCAGCAGCCATTGCCGCCAGTTGCGCCTTTATGATGCCGGTAGCGACACCGCCGAACGCCATTGTGTTCGGCAGTGGGCATTTGCACATAGGGGAAATGATCAGAGCCGGGTTCTTGCTGAACCTGGTTGGCATTGTAGTGGTAACCCTGGCGGGCTACCTGCTGGTCGGCATGGTGCTGACCAGCTAGGAGTGCAGCCTGAGAGCGTAAACCGAGAACGTAAACCGAGAACGTAAACCGAGAGTACAAGCCCGCGCCTCAATTAGCGCGGGGTTGTATCACCTGATCGACAGTAACGTTGAAACGCTCTTCAGCGCCCACTACCACATCCTCGACCACACCCTGGTGACTGCCCTGAAGGGCGTCACCCGTGGGCGACAGGCGAGCGCTGAGCTGCAGGCGCTGGCCTTCGCTTAGGCGCACATCCGGCAACATGGCATCGGCCGAGCTCAGGGTCACATCCACCGGCAACTCTGCCAGGGCAAAGCGTCTGGCCACTAGCGGCATGGGCGGACCCTGGGGGTCACGGGCAAACAGGTATACCGCAGCCTCCTCGCCCATTTGCTCGGCTATCTCGGCATCGATATCCAGCCGCACGCGAATCACTGCGCTGTCTGTCGTCTGCTCTTGAGTAGCTGAGTCTGCGCCCGCATCAGCTTCTATGGCCGGATCACCCATACGCTCACGCGCACGGTTGATACCGCCCTGAATCGCCTGGGCCCCAGTGCTGCCCTCAGGCATACCGGCCAGCAGCTGCTGCCAGTACTCAATCGCGGAGGGATAGTCGCCACTCTCAAAGGCGGCAATACCCAGCAGCCCAAGCGCCGTGGGCTCCTGCGGGTCAAGCTCCAGGGCCTTGTCCAACGCGGCTACCGCAGCCGTGTCCAACTGATTGCCAGCGGCAAAATAACGGGCCTGGGCCAGTTGCGCCAGGAC
Source organism: Pseudomonas sp. (assembly GCA_046291745.1). Classification (GTDB taxonomy): domain Bacteria; phylum Pseudomonadota; class Gammaproteobacteria; order Pseudomonadales; family Pseudomonadaceae; genus Halopseudomonas. The sequence goes on from JBKBSI010000196.1 coordinate 5,007, forward strand.
CTCCGGGCGTTCGCCCAGACGCTCTAGACTGTTACCCAGCGCCAGCACCGCGCGCTCCGGCTGCTGCGCCGTCAGATAGGCGCGACCGAGCATAAACCAGGCTTCGCCGTTCTGCGGCTGAACCTGAGTAATACGTTCCATACGGTCGATCGCCAGCTCCAGACTTTGCGGTTGCGGGCTGGCTTCCATTTCCCGAACCAGCTGCAGCCCGTCCGGGTTGCCCCAGGCGAAATAGAGGAAGAGGACCAACACCGGACTCAAGGCCGCTGCGACAATAATCATCCAGGGGCCACCGCGCTTGCGCGGCCGGGCACCATCGTCAGCCTGGGCAGTGTCTTCCAGCAGCAGTTTGCTCGCTTCTTCCAACGTGGCATCGCGCTCCTGGGCAGTCATATCCCCAGCCGCGACCGCCGCATCCAGCTCGGCTTGGCGCTCCTGATAGAGCGCGACGTTCAGTGCAGTACGGTCAACCTGCTGCTGGTGCCGGTGCTTCCACAGCGGCCAGGCGATAGACACCACGCCTGCGATCAGTAGCAGGCCTGTTAATAACCAAAAATCAGTCATGGGAGGACTTCTTCTCCAGCAGGGCTTTGAGACGTTGCTGTTCATCTGCGTCCAGGTGCTGTTCAGCACTGGCTATCTGGTCACGCTGACGCCGCCGCACCATCACTATCAAACCGATTAAACCGGCCAGCAGAAATATTGCAGGGGCGAACCACAGTACTGCAGTCTGCGCGGTCAACTTGGGGCGGTAGCGAACGAACTCACCGTAACGCATGACCATAAAGTCAATGATCTGGTCATTGCTCTGACCTTCATCAAGCATGCGGAAGATTTCCCGACGCAGGTCGTTGGCGATGGGCGCGTTGGAGTCAGCGATGTTCTGGTTCTGACATTTAGGGCAGCGCAGCTCGTTGCTCAATTGATAAAAGCGCGCGCGCTGCTCTTCGGTATCGAACTCGTAGGTATCAATCGCTGCAACGGCCGCACCTGACAACAGCAGCAGGGCCAGCATGAAGATGCGCATCATAATCCCGCCTCCTCTAGTAGTGCCTGATACCGCGGCGCCAGCTCCGATTGCCAGACGCGTTCGTCAATCACGCCAATAAACTTGTAGCGAACAATGCCTTTAGCGTCGACCAGGAAGGTTTCAGGTGCGCCATAGACGCCCAGATCCAGGCCCAGACGCCCTTCCGGATCGCTGATATTGAGCTGGTAAGGGTCGTGCAGGTCGCGCAGCCAGGTACGGGCCGAGTCGTTGTCGTCCTTGTAGTTGACGCCGTGGATCACCACCCCCGGCACGGCCAGCGTGTTGAGCACCGGATGCTCGTCCCCGCAGGCTACGCACCAACTAGCCCAGACGTTAAA
>JBKBSI010000197.1:0-6338 GCA_046291745.1 Pseudomonas sp.
GCTCCTACCAGGCTAGGGATGGGCGATGGGCTTGGTAGGAGCGGCGGCCCCGCCGCGAAGCGGTCTACACCCTTCGCCGCGAGGCCGCGGCTCCCACCAGATTTGGGGGGTGGTTCAGACCTTCATGCCCGGCAGGTTCAGCGAGGCGGTGTTGCCGCCGTCTACCGCCAGGGCCTGGCCGGTTACATAGCTGGCATCGTCACTGCCGAGGAAGGCGATGGCGGCGGCGATCTCTTCCGGGCGGCCGTAGCGGCGCAGCTCGCAACGGGCACCGAGCTTCTGCTCCTTGTCATTGGCGCGGGCGTAATCGAATACCGGCTTGGTCATGCCGGTTTCTACCAGGCCCGGGCACACGGCATTCACGCGGATGTTGTGGCTGCCCAGATCACAGGCGCTGGTCATGGTGAAATTGATCACCGCTGCCTTGGAAGCAGAATAGGCATTACCACCCGCACCCGAGCGGATGCCCGCCACCGAGGCGGTATTGACGATGGCGCCCTGGCCCTGCTTTTCCATCTGCCGCGAAGCGTATTTGGTAAACAGCATCACGCCGTAGAGATTGACGCTGATGATCTTCTGCCAGGTTTCCAGGCTCTGCTCCTGGGCCGTGTTGTAATCACCACCAGCGATCCCGGCGTTATTGCACAGCAGATCAATGCGTTGAAAATGCGCCAGAGTCTCGGCCACACAGGCTTCGACCTCGGCCTCGACCGATACGTCCATGGCCCGCGACAGCACCTCGGTTCCCGCAGGCAGCTCGCTCAATGTCTGCTGCAAGCCCTCTTCATTACGGTCTACCAGCATCAGCTTGGCGCCTTCAGCCGCCAGCCGTTTGGCCGTCGCCCGGCCAATCCCACTACCGGCGCCGGTAACCAATGCGATCTTGTCAGTGTAACGCTGCATGATGTTCTCTCCTCGGTCCGCGGCAAGCTGCAAGCTGCAAGCCGCAAGTAGATGGGTGTTTGGCATTTAACTTGCCTCTTAAAACTTGAAGCTTGCCGCTCACAGCACCCGCTGCGCTAGTGATCAATGCTCGGATCAACACCCTCGCCAGCATCCGCCTGCGGCTCGATACCGAGCTTTCTGGCCATGGCGTCGGCGTCGATCTGCCAACTGGCAATCTCCCGCTCGAAACGCAGCGGCGAGATGGCGATGCGGCTGGCGCGCAGGGCGCCGACGTCGGTGTCCAGGCCGGTGATGCGTTCGGTCTGGCGCTGAAAACCCAGCCAGAAATAGGGCACATCGCGGGTATCGCGGCGGGACTCAATATTGATGCCGCCGATGCTGCCCGCCCGTGCACGGCAGGTCGCCACGCCAGCTACCTGGTCTGGACGGCAGGCGGGGAAGTTGATGTTCATCGCACAATCGGTCGGCCAGCCCTTTTCCAGCAACTGGCGCACTATGCCCGGGCCAAAATGCCGGGCGGTATCCCAGTGGATGTCATCACCCTTGTGGTAAGCCTGTGACAGGGCGATGGCCGGAATGCCCAGCAGGGTGCCGGTCAGGGCGCCGCCGATGGTGCCGGAATAGGCTACCGAATCACTGATATTGGCCCCGGCATTGACCCCGGACAGCAGCAGATCTGGCGGCTCTGGCATCAGTTCGCCAATCGCCAGTAGCACGCAGTCGCTGGGTGTGCCGCTGACGCTCAAGCGGCGTTCGCCCATATGGTGCACGCGCAGCGGCGAGTGCAAAGTGATCGACATGGATACACCGCTCTGGTCCAGATCGGGGGAGATAATCCATACCTCTTCGGCGATCTGCAGGGCGATCTCTTCCATGACCTTCATGCCTGGCCCGCGCCAGCCATCGTCGTTGGTCAACAGCACACGTTTGATCGGTTTGCTCATGCCATCCTCATCTTCTGTGTTGGTATCGGCCCTGTGGACTACTTGCGCTGGGCGATGTTCCAGCCGATATCGGCCAGCAGGCCCGCCCGTTTTCCCACTTCCAGTGCGTCAGCATTACTGGCATTGCCCTGCAGGGCTCGGTGATAAACACCCTGGACAATGGCAGCCAGACGGAATAGCGAAAAGGCCAGGAAGAAGTTCCAGTCCGGCACTTCACTGCGGCCGGTAAACTCGCAATACCAGTCCAGCACCTGCTGCTCTTCGGGAATGTTCAATGCCTTCAGGTCCAGCCCCTGCATGCCGCGCATGCCTTCCACACTTGCCGGCTGGTGATAGGGCAGGCAGCAATAGGCCAGGTCGGACAGCGGGTGACCCAGGGTCGCCAGCTCCCAGTCCAGAATGGCCACGACCTTGGGCTGATCTGGGTGCAGAATCAGGTTGCCCATGCGGAAATCACCATGGGCGATGGTGGTGTGATCATCCTTGGGTGCGTTCTCCGGCAACCAGGCCATTAGCGCATCCATGGACGGCATATCGCCGGTGCGGCTGGCTTCAAATTGACCGCTCCAGCGCTTGATCTGGCGCGGCACGTAACCTTCGGCCTTGCCGTAGCTTTCCAGCCCGACCGCCTTCCAGTCGACGTTATGCAACTGGGCCATGGTCTGGATCATGGATCTGTGGATCGGCATGCGCTGTTCGATGGCGACATCCGGCAGCAGCGGCTGGGAGTAAACCCGGCCATCAACGTGGTCCATGATGTAGAAGGCAGTGCCGATGATCTCGGGGTCTTCACACAGCAGGCGCGCGGTCGGCACGGGTACGTCGGTCTGACCCAGGGCGTTAATGACCTGGAATTCACGCTCGACCATATGCGCAGAGGGCAGCAATTTACCCGGCGGTTTCTTGCGCAGCACATAGCGCTTCTGGCCAATTTCCAACTGATAGGTCGGGTTGGATTGCCCGCCCTGAAACTGGCTGATGCGGATGCCCTTGTCGACATCCGGGAGACGATCCTTGAGGTAGGCGGCCAGCTTGGCCTCATCAAAACGGTGCGCAGGCAAAACGTCGATCAGGGTTGCTTCGCTCATGTAGAAGGTCCTGTAATGTTTGAACTTGTAGGGTCGTAAACTACCACGCCAGACCGGAGTCTGGCGCGATAGAAGGCGGGTGAATCCACTGTCATCAGCCAAGCGGTCAAGCGGGCTGGATGGCTGTGCGATCAGGTAATGGTGTCGCCGCCGTCCGCAACTATGGTCTGTCCGGTGACGTAGGCACCGGCATTGGAGGCAAGGAACAGCGCTACCCCGGCGATATCCACCGGATCACCTACGCGGCGCAGCGGCAGCTTTTCTTCCACACGCTTGAGCCGCTCCGGATCGTCGATCAGCGCCTGGGCGAAGTCGGTGCGGATCAGCCCTGGAGCAATCGAGTTGACGCGGATATTCTCCGGCCCCCATTCCAGCGCCAGATTGCGCGCCAGGCCCGCCTCAGCCGCCTTGGACATGCCGTACACGCCGATATTGGCACTGGCGCGCAGCCCGGCAATGCTCGACAGCAGCACGATGGAGCCCCCACCCAGGCTGACCATGGTCGGGATAACCATATTGCACAGCCAGAAGGTGCCCTTGACGTTGGTGCCCATGATCTTGTCAAAGGCCTCGTCACTGACGTTGTGCGTGGGTCCGTAGACCGGGTTGGTCGCCGCGTTGCAGACCAGAATATCGATCCGCCCGAAGGCTGCCATGGTCTGGTCTACCAGGTTCTGCAACTGCGCCTTGTCGCCTACGTGGCAGGCGACCGGCAGCGCCTCGTAGCCCTGATCCTTGAGTTCATTGGCCACCTGCTCGCAGACATTGGCCTTGCGGCTGGAGATCACCACCTTGGCTCCGGCCTTCGCATATTCCTCGGCAATCGCCTTGCCGATACCCTTGGTGGACCCGGTGATGATCGCGACCTTGCCGGTCAGGTCAAATAACTTGCTCATGGATAATCCTCGCTGCGCTGGAGCTGCAAGTTGTAAGCGACAAGCTGCAAGCCAAAGACAATCAACTTGCGGCTTGAAGCTTGTCGCTTGTGGCTATTTTAGAGGTACTGCCCCATCTCCAATTTGGCGATGGTGCCCAGGTGCACTTCGTCCGGGCCGTCGGCCAGGCGCAGGGTGCGGGCTTTGGCGTAGGCGGAAGCGAGGAAGGTGTCCTGGCACACGCCCTTGGCGCCGAATACCTGGATGGCGCGATCGATTACATTACAGGCCATTGTGGGTGCGACGGCTTTGATCATGGCGATTTGCTGACGAGCAATCTTGTTGCCGTGCAGGTCCATGCTGCGCGCAGCGTGCAGCGTCAGCAGACGCGCCTGATCGATTTCGCAGCGTGACTTGGCAATGGCTTCGGCGGTGCTGCCGTGCTTGTACAGCGGCTTGCCGAAGGCGACGCGCTCGGCTGCCCGGCGGCACATGGCTTCCAGTGCGCGCTCGGCAATACCGATGCTGCGCATGCAGTGGTGGATGCGGCCCGGCCCAAGGCGACCCTGGGCAATCTCGAAACCACGGCCTTCGCCCAGCAGCATGTTGGAAACCGGCACACGGACGTTTTCATAAATGATTTCGGCGTGGCCGTGCGGGGCATGGTCGTAACCGAACACATGCAGGTCACGGACGATGGTTACGCCAGGGCTGTCCAGCGGCACCAGAATCATGCTCTGTTGCAGATGCTTGGGAGCGTCCGGGTCGGTTTTGCCCATGACGATGGCAATAGTGCAATGCTCGTTCAGCGCCCCGGAAGACCACCACTTGGTGCCGTTGATGACGTACTCGTCACCGTCGCGGCGAATTTCGCACTGGATGTTGGTGGCATCAGAAGAGGCTACATCGGGCTCGGTCATGGAGAAGCAGGAGCGGATTTCCCCAGCCAGCAGCGGCTTCAGCCACTTTTCTTTTTGCTCTTCATTACCGTAACGCTCGATGGTTTCCATGTTGCCGGTGTCCGGAGCACTGCAGTTGAAGACTTCCCCGGCAAAGGAGACGCGGCCCATGATTTCACACAGGTGGGCATATTCTTCGTTGTTCAGCCCGGCACCACGCTCGGAGTGGGGTAGAAACAGGTTCCACAGACCCTGGCTCCGTGCCTTCTTCTTCAGCTCTTCGAGAATCGGCGGGTGGCCCCACTTGTTCAGTTTGACCTGTTCGTAGAACAGCGCTTCGTTGGGGTAAATGTGCTCATCCATAAAGGCATTGAGCTGATCTTTAAGTTCCTGAACGCGGGGGCTGACGTCGAACATGAGTATTCCTTATTGGTCTTGTGAGCAGGCGCAACGCCGATGGCGATTGCATGCACTGACCATATAGTCAGTGAGACAGGTCGGGAACTATGTCTCAAAGCTCAAATGCAGCTGCATAAGCAACTGTGATAGAAGGGGGTAAGCATTATTAGTGGCGGGTGACCGCCAACCAGGCCGGGGCTTTCAGGGCAGATTGGGCACGGCGGGCAGGGTGAAATCCTGTAGGCGCGGTAGATCCTGCGGCTCGTCCAGATCCCATAGCACTGGCCCTAGCCATAGACTCTGTTGTGCGGCTTGGAGGCGTTGCTGGGTGTCTGCCAATACTTTGGCATGGCTCCAGTTCATATCGGTGAAGGGCGCGGGGTTTGGCTGGCGCTGGCCGACCATCACGTAACCGCCATCCTCGCTGGGGATGATCGCGTTGTCGTACGTGTCCAGCGCCTGGTTGGCTTCCAGCAGCGCTTCTGTATTCAGTGCCGGGCAGTCGCTGCCGATTAGCAGGGCGCCGTCTTGGTGTTCAGCAAGGGCAGTCACCATACGGTGGCCCAGATCGCCGCTGTGTTGCTGGCGCAGTGTGAGTACGTGCTCCGTTGCCAGGTGCTGGAATAGCGGGTGCTGGGTGTCGGGAGCGCAGTACAGATAACGTGGTCCGGGCCAGTCGCGGGTCTGTTCCAGCGTATGCAGCAGCAGTTGCTGATACAGATCGCAGGCGCCCTGGGCACCCAGTGCCGGGATCAGGCGGGTTTTCACGCTGCCGGGGGATGGAGCCTTGGCGAAGATCAGCAGGGGGCGGGTTGGCTTTTGTGCGCTTTGTGTCGAGGTGGAACTCGACACTCCCGGGGGGGTGGTCTGGGTGTTTCCTGGGAGCGGCCGAGTTCCATCTCGGCCTGGGGTGGTGCGGCTGGCGCTTTGTGTCGAGATGGAACGCGACACTCCCGGGGGGTGGTAGTACTGGTGCACTAGTCGCTCGGGCGAGACTCCCGCCCAGTACTGCAGACGGATCCACCACATCAGCAGGATAGTGCGTACCACGCCGTGTTTCTGCCATTTGCGGCTGGAGGTGCTTAGTGTCGGGCGTAGGCAGGCGGGGCGGGAGATCCTGCGTAGGCGGCGGCTGAGTTCGATATCTTCCATCAGTGGAATGTCGGCGTAGCCGCCCAATTGTTGGAATAGGTCGCGGCGCACGAATATAGCCTGGTCGCCAGTGCA
>JBKBSI010000198.1:0-6329 GCA_046291745.1 Pseudomonas sp.
TAAGGGCCGCCAGCTAGCCCAGGTCGAACGCCTGGCGCGCGTTAGTGTTATCCAAGAACGGGCTGCGCACCTGGAACTGTTCCGCCTGCAAGTACGCGTAGAGGGCGATGGCGCCGCAGAGGGCGCCAATCAAATGGAAGTGCTGGTCGACCACAAAAACCAGCGGATTCGCTTTGGCCCGCTGGAAGACCTGCGCATGCAACCTGCTCAACGCGGGCTGGGCGGCTATCTGCTAGCCCAGTTGATTGAGTGGTGCCAGCGCCAGTGCGGAGACTACTCGGTAACGCCAATCATTCTGCATGCCGACGAGGTCGGTAGTGAAGAAAGCCGACTGATACGCGAAAAGCTGCTGCTCAGGGCAGGCTTTGACATCACCTATAACAACGAAGAACAAACCGCCGGACGCGCGCAAGCCAATCGCGTGGACAATCTGATCAGCAGTTGGAATACCGAAAGAATCTCAGCGCTGCAGATCGCCGATTTGCTCAGCCAACTGCGCGAACAGGAAACCCTCACACGCAAGCAGATGACTCAGATTGCCCAACTTCAACGTGCAATAGACAACTTCAAACACAACGATATGGGCCAGCGCTTTGCCATCGGCTGCCTCATTATTTTCGCCATCTTTCAGGCGCTGATGCTGCTCTGGGTGGTACTGCGCTGAGCCTTCATTCCTCAGCCTTCAGAAAGGCTGGCGGTAAACAAGGCCTGATACTGGCGGCACTGCTGCGCAGTCAAAACAAATACGCCGTGACCACCGTGGGCAAAACTGACCCAGTCAAACTCGACCTGCGGCCATTGCTCAACCACATGCTCCATGCTGTTACCCACCTCGATAACCAGCACGCCCTCAGGCGTCAGATGGTCGGCTGCCTGGGCCAGGATCCGTCGCACCAGATCAAGGCCGTCATGCCCAGCCGCCAGGCCCATTTCAGGCTCATGCAGGTACTCATCAGGTAGGTCAGCCATATCCTGTGCATCAACATAGGGCGGGTTGCTGACAATCAGATCAAAGCGCTCGCCGGGCATGCCTTCAAACCCGTCCGACCAGCGCGCCTCCACTCGACCATGCAACTGATGCGCCTCAATATTGGCTTCGGCGACCGCCAGAGCATCTGCGGACAGGTCCGCCAGTACCACCTGAGCCCCCGGAAAGGCATAGGCACAGGCAATACCGATACAGCCACTGCCGGTACAAAGATCGAGAATCCGCCCTGGCGGACTCTCCAACCAGGGCTCGAATGCATTAGCGATCAGCTCGGCGATGGGCGAACGCGGCACCAGGACGCGCTCGTCGACGATGAACTCCAACCCGCCAAAGCGAGCATAGCCGGTTAGATAGGCAGCGGGGATACGTTGCTCGATTCGCCGTTGCAGCAAGGCAACCACCAGGTTCCTTTCAGCATCGGTGACATGACAGCCCATGTAGTCTTCCGCGGTCTCCCAGGGCAGATAGAGCGCGTGCAGCACCAGGAGGCGGGCCTCATCCCACGCATTATCCGACCCATGCCCGAAGAACAGCCCCTGCTCATGGAAGCGACTGACACCCCAGCGAACCAGGTCTCTGATGGTATTCAAAGTGCTCAATTCGGTCATCTTGGCGTTATTCTCGTAGCAGATCAGGACACCATTCTACCCTGCATAGGCAGCAAAACTACTGATACACTCGCATTTTACCCGGACAGAATCCCCTATGAGCCAAGATCCCAATGACAAGGACGAGCTGGACCTGTTTCGCCAGGCGATCAAGGGTGCCCGGCCGATCAAGGTCGACAAGGCCGATACCGGCAAGCCGCCTGCTGACCGCGCGCGCATCCAGGCGCAGCGCCAACGCGCCGTGGCACCGGACAATCGTATTCGCATAGACGGGCTCTCCGACCAGTTTGTCATGGATGTGTTGCCTGAGGAGGAGTTGGCCTGGGCTGGCAACGGCGTGCAAGAAGGCCAGCTACGCAAACTCAAGGGCGGCCAGATCCCCTTTGAAGGCAGCATAGACCTGCACGGCATGACCGTGGAAAAGGCCCGGGAGCTGCTGTGGGATTTCATTGCAGAAGCCAACAAGCTGGAAATACGCTGCGTGCGCGTGACCCATGGCAAGGCGCAGCGCAAGGATGGGCGCATGCCAATCCTGAAAAGCCACGTCAACACCTGGCTACGCCAGCACCAGAAGGTACTGGCCTTTACTTCGTGCTTGCCAAAACACGGCGGCACCGGTTCGGTCTACGTCCTGCTCAAGCGCACGATGATGGAGGGGCGGGACGAATAGCAGCTGCAAGCTGCAAGCTGCAAGCTGCAAGCCAGATCAGTGTGGTTTTGGTCTTTTCAATGTCAAATCCGGCAGCAAACAAAACCAACACCATTGCATGCTGCCTTCACCTGCCACATACAGCTTGTCGCTTGCAGCTTGAAGCTGACGGCGCAAGGCGCCGTCAAATACAGGTCGCCCCACCGTCCACAGGTAGCGCGATGCCAGTCGTAAACCCAGCCCCTTCCGAGCACAGGTACAGCACAGCAGCTGCGATTTCCTCGGCTTTGCCGATTCGTCCCACCGGGTGCATGCCTGCGGCAAAGTCAGCCTTGCGCGGGTCGATAGCCGCAGCACGGCGGAACATCTCGGTGTCGATCACTGCCGGGCATACGGCGTTAACCCTGACACCCTTCTTACCGTACTCCACAGCTGCAGAGCGGGTCAGACCCAACACGGCATGCTTGCTGGCGGCGTAAATGCTCATTTTGGGTGCCGCGCCCAACGCAGCAACCGACGCGGTGTTGACGATGGAGCCACAGCCCTGAGCCAGCATCAACGGGATCTCATGGCGCATACATTGCCAGACACCTTTGACGTTAACGTCCATGATCAGGTCAAACACCTCTTCATTGCCGTCAGCCAGCTTGTCCTGCTCGATCTCGATACCGGCATTATTGAACGCACAATCCAGCCGCCCGTAGTGACTGATGACCGCATCCATCAGCGCCTTGACCTGGTCCGCATCAACCACATTGCAGGCAACAAAAACCGCCTCCCCGCCCGCAGCACGAATACCAGCAACAACTGCCTGGCCTGCCGCCTCACTGATGTCCGAGACCACAACCTTGGCCCCCTGTGCGGCAAAGGCTTCAGCCGTGGCTTGCCCTATACCCGCAGCACCACCGGTCACCAGGGCAACCTTGCCCGCAAATGTCATGCTCATGTGTCTCGACTCCTGACAGAGTTAATGGATTTGCCGGAATATTAGCAGCGCAAGCGCGCCTGATTCGACTAAATCAGGCCTGATGTTCACAGTTCATACTATTTACTGATGGATCGTTCTCGCAAAAACGCAGAGACCGCCGCATGATCGCCACTGAAGATCACCCGCTCCTCCTTGGCTGCGCGCTGATAGGCATACATGGGGTCGTAGTAATGCGTCAGTAGCTCGGCAATCCACAGTCGGTGTTCCTGCACATCGCCGGTACGCAACTGATTGGCCAACGCCTGCTGCATGATCTCTACTAGCGTCTGGTGCCGCTCACCACCCAACCGCTTGCGAATCCGCGCCAGCCCGCCCTGCAGGTGTTCGGCAAAAGCCGCAAACGCCTGTTCTGCCGAATCGGGAAACAGTTGAGCAAACTCCACATGCATATCGATAACATAATCACCGAGGATACGGCTGACGCGGTTGTCAAAGCTGTCCTCAAGCCACACCAGGGGGGCCTGCTGCATCGCCAGGAATAGCTGGTGCGGCAGCGTGCAGCTGCCAACCATCCGCCCCTCGTCCTCCAGCACCAGTTGAGTAAAGCCCTGCTCAGCGACCCTCAGCGCTTCGATGGCCAAAGCGTTTTCAAAATCGATTTGCGCTGGTTGCGGAGTCGCATGGCGGCCAAAGCTGGAACCCCGGTGGTGCGCATGCCCCTCCAGATCAAGGCTGTTAGGCACAGCGTTGATTATCTCGGTCTTGCCAGTACCTGTGAGGCCAGCAACGATATGTAGCCCGGCGTGCTCAACTGCCTGCTCCAGGCTGTCAATCAGAAAGCGGCGCATGGCCTTGTAACCGCCTACCACCCGAGGGTATTCAACGCCAGCCTCGGCCAACCACTGCTGCACTATCTGCGAGCGCAAGCCACCACGAAAACAGTACAGATAGCCCTCGGGATGGTTGCGGGCAAAGTCGACCCAGGCGGCGATCCGCTGCTCCTTCAAGGCGCCGCTTACCAGACGGTTGCCAAGATCTATGGCCGCTTGCTGACCGGATTGTTTATAGCAGGTACCAACCTGTTGGCGCTCCAGGTCATCCATCAGCGGCAGGTTGACCACGCCAGGAAAAGCCCCGCGGCCAAACTCCACCGGCGCACGCACATCCATCAGCGCGCAGGGCTGCAAGAAGAGCCGCTTGAAGTCGTCGGTATTGTTGCGCATCAGAGCACTTCTACACAGCAGCTAGCGTCTGCTTCCAGCATTTCGCCAATGCAGGTCAGTTGGTAGCCTTCAACCTGCGCCACAGCCAAAAACTCCGCCTCGGCCAGCGGATCCACTGCGACCAGTAGCCCGCCGCTGGTTTGCGGGTCGCAGAGCAGGTGCTGCCAGGCTTGCGGCATGGGTGCCACCTTGTGCCCGTAACTGTCGAAGTTGCGTAGCGAACCCCCGGGTATGCAGCCCTGGGCCAGGTAGTAATCCACTGCATCCAGGCGTGGCACGGCGGCTTCATGAATCCGCGCCTTCAGCCCTGAGCCCTCAGCCATCTCGACCAGATGCCCGAGCAAACCGAAGCCGGTCACGTCGGTCATCGCCTGCACCCCTTCCAGGGTGGCGAAACGGCTACCTATGCTATTCAACTGGCACATCAGATCACGTGCCACGCCGACATCCTCACTGCGCAGTTTCTTCTGCTTTTCCGCGGTAGTCAGAATGCCGATACCCAGAGATTTGGTCAGAAACAAGCGCGCGCCGGCTAGCGCGGTATCATTGCGTTTGAGCTGGGAACGCTGCACTCGCCCAGTGACAGCCAGGCCAAATATTGGCTCCGGCGCATCAATCGAATGCCCACCGGCCAGGGGCATACCGGCGGCCGAACAGACCGACCGTGCACCCGCCACTACCTGCCCGGCAACCTCTGGCGACAGCTTGTTGACTGGCCAGCCAAGAATCGCGATCGCCATCATTGGCGTACCGCCCATGGCGTAGATATCGCTGATGGCATTGGTCGCAGCGATGCGTCCGAAATCAAAGGGATCATCGACGATGGGCATGAAAAAGTCGGTGGTACTGACGATGCCCGTTTCCGCATCCAGCCCGAACACTGCAGCGTCATCACGGCTGGCATTGCCGACCCACAACTGGTCGAAAACCGGGCCCGGCTGACCCACCGAAAGTATCTGGTCGAGCACCTTGGGCGAGATCTTGCAGCCACACCCTGCCCCGTGGCTGTATTCGGTCAACCGCACTACCTCAGTCATCCCACTCTCCAGCAATTGGATTTGAAAACGGCCATTTTAGCATGGCCGTCGGGCTCAACGTTTGCCCTGCTCGAAACGATCCAGGGTGTCACTGGCGACCATGCGGCCAAGCTCTATCAGCTCCGGCGCACGGTGAAACTCGAAGAATCGGCACAGGCGCTTGGGTACATCTATCACCACATCCGGAGGGTAACCGGCAATTTTGTACTGGGTCAGCGAGGCCTGCATCGCCTCAAAGGACAAGTTGACCAGCTCCAGCAAGCTTGCCGGACCACTGGGCACTTCCGGCACCTTGTCGGGAGGACTGGCAGGCGTGGGCCCGTGCGCCACCGACGGTTCAATTTGAACCTCGAGCTCTTCCTCCGGCATAAAGGGCATGCTGTCCAGCGCCTTGTCCGCCGCGGCCTCCTCCTTGCGCGCCAACCAATTGCGCACATTCAGGGTTTCCATCCACTGATCCCACTGCTGACGCATGGGTGCGGGCCGCTCGATTACCGGCAGTACATAACCGTCGCAGTGGGTCGCGTTAAGGTTGACCGCCATGATCAGATCGCAATGGGCTGAGACCACCGGCACTATCGGCAAGGGATTCAGCAGTCCGCCATCCACCAGCACTCGCCCACCTTGCCGGACGGGTGAAAACAGACTGGGAATAGCCGCCGACGCGCGCATGGCCTGGTGCAGACAGCCCTGCTGAAACCACACCTCCTGCTGGTTGGTCAGGTCGGTGGCCACTGCGGTAACGGGAATCGACAAATCTTCGATATTCACCTCGCCGAGGATCTCGCGGATACGTCCGAATACCCGCTCGCCACGAATGGCGCCCATATTGCCGAAGCGGTAAAATATAGCAGCAGCTATGGCTTTGATTTAAAACAGCAAGGTTTTGATTGGGC
>JBKBSI010000199.1:0-6287 GCA_046291745.1 Pseudomonas sp.
CGCCACCACCTCCATCGCCACCCCCACAGTCGCCACCACCTCCGCCCGATGTCCAGAACCCAGCTTCATTCCCGCCGGAGCGTCGACGTCTGCGATCGAGAGAAACATCGCGTGAAAACAGGTAGAGCACCAACACCACTAGCGACAGGGCGAACAGAAAGGGGCAAAGGAAGCCAGTGATAAAGTTAGGCGACTTAACATCACTGAAGATGTACGACACTGAGCCAATCGTAAGCAGCAGGATAGTAATTTTCATTTCAACTCCTTGTGAAATGGAAAGCGCTTCGAGGGTGTAAATAATTCTGTGTAACCGCCGGAGGTTCAACTCATCAGGCTCATACCCATAAAGCCTAGCACCAGAGCAAAAACAAACTGGATAATCACCGCCAGCACGCTGATCAGAAAGCCACGTAGCAGCGTGGTACCCAACACCAGTGCAAAGACGCCAGCACCCACCACGGCAGCAACCAGCAAAGTCCAAAACTCGCCCAGAGCTACTTGCTCCAGAAACATGAACAGCCCGGTAAGCACAACCACGGCGAGCAGGCTCGAGAAAAAACTGGTATTGCGTGCACTTACCAAACGCGCGGCCAGCATAACCGGAAGCACAATCAGTAAAATCAGAATCACGAACAGCAGTATCAAATTCACTCAGTACCCTCTTGAAAGCAGCCTTTGGATCACACATCACGCAGCACTATCACGCGGCAACTTAACCTGCCGCCATTTCAACCCGATTACGCCCGCCGTCCTTGCCTACATAGAGCGCCGCATCGGCCCTGGCAATACTGTCGCTGAGCGCCTCACCTGGCAAGTGCCGACTGACGCCGATGCTCAGCGTCACTGGTGCGCTCAAACCCTGTTGCATCCAATCATGCTCCGCTACCGCAGCTCGCACGCGCTCGGCAATCAACTGCGCCTGCTCGGCATCAGTATTGGGTAGAACGGCGAGGAACTCCTCCCCACCCCAGCGCCCGACATAATCCTGCTCGCGCACTGTGCTACTGACTATCCGACTGATCTCGCAAAGCACCCGGTCACCAAAGTCGTGCCCATAGCGATCATTGAACTGTTTGAAGTGATCCACATCCATCAGCAAAAAAGCCACCTCGGGTATCTTCTCCCCATCAGCAGCAATATCCCGATCAGCCAGCTCGATCATGTGCCGACGGTTGAACAATCGAGTCAGCGGATCCGTTGTAGCCATGCGGCCAAGCACGCGATGGGCCTGCCTGACGGTGGTCATGTAATAGAACGAAAGGTAGCTGAACATGATGAACACGGCGGTCAGATTGAATAGGTGCACACCCAGCAGCGCCCCGTCTGCAATCGGCTGATAGGGCTCGACAAAGCGCATGGTGGTATCCAGGCCGACATAGAACAGCCACAAGCAGAACACCGAGAGGCTCGCCCGGCGCACGGAGCGGGTGCCAGCAAACAGTGCAGGGATGAACATCAATAAATAGTAATGAAAGCCCGCATCCCAACCGATCAGGAACGAGCCGAGCGCCGTATGTACTATCGCTTCCAACCAGATCAGTAGCAGCGCCAGCCGGTTACGGCGCCGCGTTAGTGCCAGAAAGGCCACGGCGTACATAGCCACGCTGAGCACATTGACCCACGCCAGGATAGGTGAGCCCAGATAATGAAAAATGAAGAAAAAAGCGACATCAATACAGGCTGCCATCACGCAGCAGCGCATAGTCATCAACCAGAACTGTGAGCGTGGTTCGTCCCCTCGGCGACGTGCATCCATGTCCGTACCTGCTCTCTGAAGAGGTTGTTGTCTTGTTTTAATAAACCTTACCCCTATTCTCGCTCGCCATATAGCAGCATCGGTGTCCGGAATGTCAAAGGACGGACTACTTTCATGGCACTTTGCTACGTCATATGGCGTATGGTCGCCAGCAACCACTGCCATAGAATAAAAGCCAGTGACATAACACGGCGGAACACCGATGCAGAAAGTGGGCACCATTCAGTCCATCTGGCGTTACCCGGTCAAGGGTATGGCCGGTGAAAGTGTGCAAGAATGCCACCTGAGCGCAGGCGGCCTGCTGGGTGACAGAACCTGGGCGGTCCAGGATCTCAAACGCCAGGAAATTCAAAGCTGCAAGTTCCGCCCAGGCTTGTTGCAATGCAGGGCACAGCAACGGCTGAACGCGCAGGGCAACCTGAGCGGCAATGTCGACATTACCTTCCCGGATGGCAGCAGACTGGGCAGCGATGACCCGCTGATACATCAGCAGGTCTCCGGTCTTATCGGCCACACAAGCGCATTGCAGGCACTGCGCCCCCTGGCGGAAAACGAGGACTTCTATCGGCGGCACAAAGCCGATGCGCACACCTGGCTGAACGAGTTAAAGGCCACCTTCGCACGCGAACCCGGTGAACCACTACCTGATCTGGATAACCTGCCCGCACAGATGCAGGAGTTCGTATCGCTACCCGGAACCTTCTTCCTGGTGTCGCCCTTCCACCTGCTGACCACCGCCAGCCTGAGGCACATGCAGCAGATCAACAGCGCGGCAGACTGGCATGTGGAGCGATTCCGGCCAAACCTGGTGATAGAAACCCTACCGGGCATGGAGGGTCTGGTTGAACAGTCCTGGCTGGGCAAACAGATTCGGCTTGGCGAGGTAATCATTGATTGCGTCGGCACCGCACCACGTTGTGGCGCGGTCACCCGCGCCCAGGGTCAACTGAGTGATGACAAGAGCATTCTGCGCAGCATAGTCCGTGAGGCGCAGCAGAACCTTGGCATATACGGGTCAGTCGAAGGAACGGGCCTGCTGAGGGTCGGTGATGAGGTATGGGTAGACTAGCGGGCAAGCCGCCACATGGTCGGGCAACTGATAGCGCTTGTGCTCACAGTGGTCGGAACCGCTCCGCGTAGCGTCGACTGACCACCAGCGTATCCGCACAGCCATGCAAACTCAGGTTGTACCTGCCGCGAAAATCACGGCTGATCGACTGCACAAAGCGAGCATTGACGATGCAGTTGCGGTGAATGCGCCAGAAATGCTCGCTGTCCAGTCGCGGCTCAAGGTCCTTCAAGGGTGTGCGGATCGGAAAATGCCCGTCAGCAGTGTGAAGGATGGTGTACTTGTCCTCTGAGCGCAGGTACAGCACCTCAGCGCTGGCAATAAGCCGTATGCGTTCACCGATAGACGCCTGCAGCCACTGCAGGGGCGGCTCCGGTGCCGGCTGAAGCATCTGGCTGACTTTTGCCAGCAGCGCTGCGACATCCCCATCACTATCGCTGGCCGAAGCATTGGCCAACCGTTGCTGCAAGCGCTCGACAGTGACCTGCAAGCGCTCCTCGCGCACTGGCTTCAGCAGATAATCCACGGCCTCACGCTCAAAAGCGTCAACCGCGTACTGGTCATAAGCCGTCACAAACACGATATGACAGGGGTGACGCAGTTGGCTCGCCACCTCAAGACCGCTTATGCCGGGCATACGGATGTCCAGAAAGGCCACCTGTGGCCGTTTATCATCCAGCATTTGCACTGCCTCAGGACCATTGGCGGCATGCAGAACCTCAGTCAGCCCAGGCCAGGCAAGACGCAGTTGGCGGTCCAATTCGCGCACCAGCTCAGGTTCGTCGTCGGCAATCAGAACGCGGATACTCATCGGCGGGGCAACCTCAAGGTGGCGGTCACACCGCTCTGGTCATTGTCTTCAACGGTGAGTCTGGCTTGACCGTCATACAGGGTTTCCAGGCGCGCGCGAATATTCGCCAGCCCGGTCCCTGCGGCGCTATGGGTGTTGAAGCCGATACCATTGTCGATCACCTCCACCTGGATACCATCACCGCTATCCCACACTTCAATCCACACACGGCCAGGGCCGGTTTTTGGTTCCAGACCGTGGCGAATGGCATTTTCCACCAATGGTTGCAGCAGCATTGGCGCCAGCGGCTGACTGCGCAGCTCATCGGCAATCTTGATCTTGAACGCCAGACGCTCACCCATACGGAACTGCATGATGGTGAGGTAGTGCTCCAGCAAATCCAGCTCGTCCCCGAGCGTCGCCTGCTCGCAACGGCTATGGGACAGGCTGGCGCGCAAATAGTCGATCAGATGGTCAAGCAGTTGTTTGCCCGCCACAGGATCGCGGCTAATCAGACCACGTAGAATCGCCAGCGTATTGAACAGAAAGTGCGGCTCGACCTGAGCCTGCAACATACGCAACTCGGTTTCCACCCGGGCCTTTTCCGCACTCAGCAGTTTGAGCCGCTCAGCGTCCAGCGCTTGCTCACTGCGCAGGGTGCGCTCCCGGTAGTAGGCAAACAGGGTAATGCCAGTACCGAACACCAGCCCGATAGCTACCGCCTGCCAGAAAGCCTGCGCGACCAGCTCCTCGAAGCGGTAAACCCCGGTTACCAGCATCGCCAAACCGGTACCCAGTAGTGAGCCGCTCACAACCGCGATCACCAGTGCAACTGCCCGCCAGGGGCGCACGCTGATCAGGCGTAGCGCCAGCTCAACACAGGCGTTTATCGTCAACCCGATACACTGGGAAAACAGCCAGTTCACCCACAGAGAGCCACCGTAATCCACCGCACTCAGAAACAGCGCAATAAGTGTGTTGAACAGGACCGCCCCGCCCCAGCGCGCCCAGAGCGGAATTTTCAACCACAGTGGTCTCTCGTCTGCATCCTGCAAATCGGTAAGCTCCGAAACGGCGGTCATGAGTTGCTGACAAAATGGCTATGGAAGCCCAACGGCAGCCCGTAAGGCAGTGCCGCCTGAGCGATGGGCCCGTCTGCTATGTGCGCCGCATCAAACAGCGTCAAACCAGTAACCCCCTTTTTGGTATCGAGTACCGTACCAAGCAACCAGGCATCACCATCCGGTGCACTTGGCGATTTCGGAATCACCAGGTGCTCTTCCACCAGGGTGCCTGCTTCAAAACGGTAGCTTTGCTCAGTCTCCCGGTCCAGATCAATTCTTCTCAACGCATTGAAACCCGGATGGCTGATATCCCCTGTGGCCTCGGTCAGCACCAGATAACGCTGGCGCACACCCACTGCACGAGGATCCAGTCCCGGGAACTCGCAGTTGCCAGGCAACAGCTGCTGTTCGGCACGACCGTTTTCCGGGCTGAGCCTTACCTGGGCAAGCTGCGCCCGGTGCAAGGTGACATCTTCACCCGTCATGACTGCACGGAAGTTCTCCGTCAATACGCGGGCGTCGGCGTAACGAAGGTAGTCAAAGCGGATCATACCTCCAGGCTCTTCCCAGGCGTTACCGAGATGAAAAACAAAGCCGGAAGGCAATTCGTACCAACGTTGTTTTGACCAGTCGTTCTTGTCCACCGTCAGCACCCGCATCGGCTCACCAGACTGCCATTGGTAACTGTCGAGCACCGTGTGGCCCGCGCCAACACGGTCCATCTGCAATATCATCGGGGCTAACAGAAACACCAGATGCCGCTCGGTGATGGCAAAGTCATGCATCATCGGCAAACCCGGTACTGAAATGCCCTCGGCCTTCTTCAGCACGCCGTCCGCGCCTATATGGTAAATCACCAACGTCTGGCCACCGGCAGCGCCGAAGTTCCACAGGCTGCCATCGCTATCCTTGCGCGGGTGGGCGGAAAACGGCACCCCTTGCAAATCATCTCGCCAAGTCACCGGGCCGATAGTCGCCAGAGTCTGCGGGTCCAGCTCCCAGGCTGACCCAGCCTCCCAGAGAGCGAACAGACGGTCGCCGTGCCAGACCACACTGATGTTGGCGACGTTCATATTATCCGGACTGATCACCGCATCCATACCGGCAAACCGGGTACCAAAGGTCGGTGTGCGCAGGCTGCCAGCCGCCTCATCGACGAGAAACTTGTGAGTTTCCACAAACCGGCCCTGGTGGGCAATGCGCCCCTCGCTCAGACGAAACGCCTGAACCATGCCGTCGCCATCAAACCAATGCTGGTAACGCTGACCGCCGCGGTCAAAGCGGGCAGGCATGTTGCGATAGAAGGTGCCTTGCAGCGCGGCAGGCCAGCGGCCACTCAGACTAAGCGCATCACTGCTCAGACTGTCCTGCTCCACGCTTTGGAAGCCCAGTGTCCAGGGCTTGGCAGGCAAACCACCAGCAAGCGCCCCAATCCCGTTAGATATCTGAGCCAGACTCAGTGGGGAGACCATCGCCGCGGCCCCACCAATCAACATCTGCTGCAAGAGCTCGCGGCGATTCATGGCAGCATCCTCAATTGGATGTCGATGACCAGCTCTTCACTGTTTTCCGGCAGCGTGATCGCAGCCGCAGCAAAACCCGGCGGCC
>JBKBSI010000019.1:0-26505 GCA_046291745.1 Pseudomonas sp.
GAGGCTCTTATCGGCACCATGCCGGTTGAGGGTGTCGGCTCCTGTGGCACTGCAGTCGCCCGCGGTGAACCGGTTTTTGTTGCCGATGTGCAGACTGATCCCCTATGGCAGGATTTTCATGATCTGGCGGAATTGGGTTCGGTGGTCGCCTGCTGGTCCATGCCCTTCAAGGATGCTGAGGGCAAAGTCCTGGGGTCCTTTGCCGTGTATGCCGACCAGACCCGCTACCCCGACGAACGTGATCTGCAATTGCTTGGCGAATTCAATCGCCTGGCCGCACTGGTAGTGCAGAAATCGCGGCTCGCCGAAGAACGCGAGATTACCGAGAAGCGCTTCTCGGCGATATTTCAACATGCAGCTGTCGGCATGTTGCTGGTGTCACCGGCCGGCCGCTATATCAGTGCCAATCCTTGCTATTTCGAACGCTCCGGGTATACCGAAGCCGACATCAAGAACATAAAGCCACAGGACACCTTGCACCCGGATGACCTGGTGCGAGTCGAGAGCCGAATGCGTAACCTGCGCTTTGGCGTCGAGGACCGCTTTGCCCTGGAGGTGCGCTATACCCGTCGGGACGGCCATCTGGACTGGATCAATCTGACAGTCACGCTGGTACGCGACTCCGACGGCGCCGCCCAGTTCTACGTGTTCATCACCGAGGATATTTCCGAGCGCAAGCGCCAAGAGGCGTCGCTCAAGGAGGCTGCTGCCGTTTTCGAAAGCAGTCGCGAAGGCATGATCGTGATTGACAGCGAGTTCCGGATTCTCAGGGTCAACCCTGCGTTCAGCGATATTACCGGCAAGCCGGCCGAGGAGGTGCTGGGAACCCGTCCCCTGGTTCATGGCCGTCAGACCAATACGCGAGTGTTCACCCGTAAATTGCTCTCGACCCTGGCTGGTGAGGGTTACTGGCAGGGTGAAGTGCTGATTGATCGCCTTGCTGAAGAGGATGTGCCGATGTGGGTTACGGCCACTGAGGTCAAAGGCGAGGACGGTGAAGGGCACCGCTATATCATTATATTCAGTGACCTGAGTGGCTTGCAGCGCAGCCAACGGCAGCTTGAGCAGATGGCTCACTATGACAGTCTTACCGGTCTTGCCAACCGCACACTGGCGATGGCGCGCATTGAGCAGGGTCTGCAGCGGGTGCGTAGCTCTGGTGGCTCCCTGGCGGTGTTGTACATCGACCTGGATCGCTTCAAGGCCATTAACGACAGTCTTGGTCATGCGGTGGGCGACGAGGTTCTGCGCCAGGCTGCGCAGCGCCTGAGTGATTGCTGTCCGCCGGGCGAGGTGCTGGCGCGCCTCGGTGGCGATGAGTTTCTACTGATTCTGCATAGCTTGCCAGGAGAGCGGGTACGTGCCATCGGCGAGGAGGTCTGCTCGACGATGCGCACACCCTTGCTGCTGGAAGATGGTCGCGAGATATTTATTGGCGCCAGTGTCGGCTTCGCCTGCTTTCCCCAGGATGCCAGTACCGCCGCTGATCTGGTGCGTAACGCCGATGCGGCCATGGATACGGCCAAGAGTATTGGGCGCGACCAGGTCTGTGGTTACGCCCGCGCCATGACCGAGGAGGCCAGCGAACGTTTTGAGCTTGAGCGCGGCCTGCGCCGGGCACTGGAACATAATGAATTCGAACTGCACTATCAGCCGCTGATTCAGGTGCGCAGCCGCCGGGCGGTGGGTGTCGAAGCCTTGCTGCGCTGGCGCCACCCGGAGCGTGGCCTGATTCCACCGGACAGATTCATTCCGTTGGCAGAACAGAATGGCCTGATCGTGCAGATCGGCGCCTGGGTATTGAATGAGGCCTGCAGGCAGGCCTGGGAGTGGCATCAGCAGGGTCTGGGTCTGGAGAAAATAGCTGTCAATCTGTCGCCCAGACAGTTTATCCAGCAAGACGTGGTCGGCCTGGTCAGAGACGCGCTGGCTGCCACCGGACTACCGGCCAGCATGCTTGAGCTGGAGATTACCGAAAGCGCACTGATGACCAACGCCCAGCAGGGTGAGCAAACCCTGCATCAGCTCAAACAGCTTGGCGTGACCCTGGCGATTGACGACTTTGGTACCGGCTATTCATCGTTGGCCTATCTGCGCCGCTTCCCGCTGGATAAATTGAAAATCGACAAAAGCTTTCTGGCTGGCGTGCCGCAGCGTACGGAAGACAACCAACTGGTCACCACCATTCTTGATATGGCCGCCAACATGGGTCTCAGCGTGGTCGCCGAAGGGGTTGAAACCGAAGCCCAGTGGCGCTTCCTGCAAGGCCGCGGTTGTGGCGTCTGCCAGGGCTTCCTGTTTTCCCGAGCCTTGCCAGGCCCTGAGTTGCCTGGCTGGCTGGAGGCTCAGTAAGCCTAATTCTCAATTACCCGGCTTGCGCGCCAACAGGGTGGCGCGTAGCGGGGCAGGGTAGCCTTCGCAGGTGCGTTGCGGATTGCTTGGGTCGAGGAAGTCGGGCAGCGATTGAAAGCGCATCCACTCGGTGCTGCGCTGCTCTTCGATGCTGGTGGCGTTCAGGTCAATGCAGCGAATATCCTCATAGCCACTGCGCCGCAGCAGGCGCTGCAACAGCAGCACCGAAGGGAGAAACCAGACGTTGCGCATTTGCGCGTAACGGTCTTCTGGAACCAGGCAGCTATCTTCATTGCCTTCCACCACCAGGGTTTCCAACACCAGTTCGCCGCCGGGCCGCAGGCAGGCCTTGAGCTGCAGCAAATGATCGACCGGGGAGCGGCGATGGTAGAGCACCCCCATGGAAAACACCGTATCAAAGCCGCCTGCGGGTTCAGGCAGGTCTTCCAGGGTAAAAGGTAGCAGCCACACCGGCGCCGCTGTCATGTAGCGCTGAAAAGCCATGAACTGGTGATAAAACAGTATGTTGGGGTCAACTCCTATCACTGCTTCTGCACCTGCACCCTGCATGCGCCACATGTAATAGCCATTGCCGCAGCCCACATCCAGTACTCGACGGCCGCGCAGATCCAGATGCGGTGCTATTCGCTCCCACTTCCAGTCAGAGCGCCATTCGCAATCAATGTCTACACCAAACAGCTCAAAGGGCCCCTTGCGCCAGGGATGCAGGCCCTGCAAAGCTTCACGCAGGGCTTGCTGCTGTGCTGGCTGCAACTGGTCGGCCTGACCCACGCGTACAGCGTTGCGTAGTTCGATAGCTGCCGGTTCAATGGCTGGCAGGCGATCCAGAGCCGCCTGCCAGCGTTGCTGATCGCCATGATTGATGCTGTCCAGGCGTCGGCTGATGGCTGCGGGCAAAACCTCCAGCCAGGGGGCGAGCGGGGTATCGTGCAGGGTGCTGTAAAGCGGGGCGTAATCGATCACTTGTGAGCCATTATCGAGCAGAAATTGAAGGACTGGAACCAGCTATGGCTGTGTGCAAAACCGGCCTGCTGCAGACGCTGCAGATGGGTTTCCAGAGTGTCTGGCAGCATTACGTTCTCAATGGCACTGCGTTTCTGGGCGATTTCCAGTTCGCTGTAGCCATTGGCTCGCTTGAACGCATAGTGCAGTTCTTCCAGGCAGCTTTGCGTAGCGGGGTCGGCAAATTTGAGTTTTTCCGAGAGAATCAGTACGCCGCCAGGCAGCAGTGCGGCGTGCAGCGAACGCAGCAAATCCAGCCGCAGCGCAGGGGCAATAAACTGCAAGGTGAAGTTCAGCACAATCACCGAGCAGGGCGCCAATTCCAGACCCAGAAGATCGGCCTGCACTACTTCGGCGGGGGTCAGGGTCTCGACCATGGCGTCCTGGGCGCAAAGGTATTCGCGGCAACGCTCGACCATGGCCGCCGAGTTGTCCACCGCGATGATACGGCAGCCGTCCACGCAGACATGGCGGCGCATGCTTTGGGTCGCAGCCCCAAGCGAGCAGCCCAGGTCGTATATAAGGCTGTTTTTTTGCGCGTACTGACCGGCAATCAGGCCAATGTTTTCTATAATGCCCGGATAGCCCGGTACCGAGCGCTTGATCATGTCGGGAAATACCCTGGCGACGTTTTCGTCAAACACGAAATCGCCAACCTTGGTCAGGGGGGTTGAAAAAAGCTTGTCTACGTCAGTCATGGCATCTTTTAACTGGTTGCTCAAATGCGCATAGTAAACGATGTCGGCGAGCTTGACAGGAGGTCACATGCATTGCTTGACTGGGATGATGATTGCATGATGCCATAGCGGTATTGGCCGCGAAATTGCAGTCAAAATAGTGGCGTCTGTCGTATGTCTCGCGGTGATCGGGATTTTTTTGACGAATCTCCCCGCAAGAGTGTTCGCTTGTGTGTTAATGGGTGGCATAATGCCGTGCATTGGGCCGTGAAAATAATTATTCCCGCTCCCCAAAGGGAATGCGATGGATAGCATCGTTGGTGACGGTCGCTTCAGGTCTTCACCTACAGGAAAAGAGGAAAGGGTATGGCTGTCAAACGCCAAGTGATTGCGGGAGTAGCTACACTGGCTGCTCTTTATGTGGGAGTCAGCAACGCATTGGGGCTGGGCGAAATGCGCCTGGATTCATCCTTGAATCAGCCTCTGAGTGCGACTATTCAACTGCAGGGTGCCGAGGGCCTTTCGCCCTCGGACGTAATGGTTTCTCTGGCCAACCCCGATGCCTTTGAAAAAGCAGGCATTGAACGGCCATTTTTCCTGACTGATCTCAAATTCGTTCCTGTAGTTGAGAACAACCGTCTGTTCATTCGAGTTGAGTCGAGCAGGCCGGTCCGCGAACCTTATCTGAATTTCCTGGTGGAGCTGAGACGCCCCAACGGTCGTATGTTGCGCGAATACACCGTTCTGCTTGATCCACCTCTGTATGATCCCCAGTCAAGTGTTGCCGCACAGACCGCCCCGCGCTCCGCGCCCGTGCCAGCGCCTGCGCGCCCGCGGACCGAAGCGGCCAGCGCCGCTCCGGCGTCACAGCGGGATTTGCCGGACATGCAACCAGCCTCCGGAGCGCAGCAATACACTACGGTAGCCGGTGACAATCTGTGGGACATTGCCGCGCGCCACCGCCCGGACAGCTCGATTCCGATCCAGGCCAATATGCTGGCGATTCGGGCCTTGAATCCGCAAGCCTTTATTGATGGCGACGCCAACCGCCTGCGTCAGAACCAGACCTTGACTCTACCTACGCCCGAGCAATTGGTGCGTGCTGGCGCCCCCGCTGACGTCGTTGCTGCAGCTGTACCGGAGCAACCTACTCGGGTTGCGCCACAGCCAGCGCCAGAGCCACAGCAGCCAGTTGTTGCACGGCCTGAAGAAGAGCCCGAGGTTGCCTCTGAGCCGACAGCTGTTGCTGATGCGACCGAGGCTCCGGATGCACGTCTACGCATCGAGGAGACGGGTATCGAGGCGGCCGAGTCCGACTCGGCCGAACTGCTCAGTCGCTTGCGTTCGCTGGAGAGCCGTTTCAATGTACTGCTCAGCGAGCTGGATGCCCGCGATGCGCAAATAGCCAGCCTCCAGGCTGAGCTGGAAGTGCTGCGCCAGGCACGGGAAGCTGAAACCGATGAAACGCTGGTCGGCCTGGCCGCCCCTGGCTCGCTGGGTGGTAGTACACCCGGCTCTGGTCCCTCTTCGCCAACCGGTTCAGATAGCCCTGCTCCTGGCTCCGTAGCGGCCAACGTGCTACCTGGCGAAGCTGCCCCGGCTGCTGAGTCCACTCCCAGCGCGTCTTCATGGATGAGCTGGCTGACCCTGCCGTTGGTGTTGATCGCCTTTCTGTTTGGCCTGTTGCTGGCCCGTCGTCGCTCTGCTGAGCCGGTTCCAGAGCAGGCTTACGAAGAGGAGCCTGAAGAGCGCGAAGTGGATGGCCCCGGCGGCTTTTCTTCGAACATCACCACAGTGCCTGCCATGGTCGCCCGTCCGGTAGCGCAGCAGCCAGCCAAAACCTCGGTTGACGCGCTTGATGGTGTTGAGTTGTATATCACCTACGGTCGCTTTGCCGAGGCGCGGACCATGCTGGACAAGGCCATTGACGAAGAGCCGGACCGCCTGGATCTGCGTTACAAGCAACTGCGGGTATTGGCTGAGCTGGGTGATGCTGCAGGCTTTACCGAACAGGAAGAGGAAGTGACCGAGCTCGGTGGGGACCTGGAGCGAGTTGACCAGATCAAGATGCGCTTCCCGCTGTTGTTTGACGAGAATGGCGATATGGTGCCTCAGGTTACCAGTCTGGAGCCGATTATCGACGAAGAAGCTGAAGCCGAAGATCAACCTGAATTCCGTTCGGGAATTGAAGAAGAACATGATGAATCCAGTACTAGTCAGTTGAATCTCAACGACTTTACTCTGGATCCGGATTGGGACTTGATCGAAGGCATGGGTCCGGATTCAGCACGCAAAGGTGGTGAAAAGGAACCTGAAAGTACCAAGGATTTCGTCAAGGACGAGGATTTCGAGTCCAGTCTGCACGAGTTTCCGGAAGTGGAAGAGTTGGAAGAAGACCACGACGATCATTTTTCTCCGGCTACCTCGGAGTCAGATGATACGCGGCGCGACAAGTAATACTGCGCAGCGTTGTTGTTCACAACAAGGGCGACCCAAGGGTCGCCCTTGTTGCGTCTGCCATAAAACTATTGCGTGACCGCCGGGTCCGCTGCTTGTGGGCAGGTTGGCCAGGGACTAATATGAACATTCCATGCGTAGTGGCCGATTTGCATGATCAAGACCCGAGTGCTCGACTTGCCCGTTCAGACATCAACCCATGCTCATTCCCAGCATCAGCTGATTGTGGGTCTGGATGGCTGCGCGGATTTCGAGGTGATGGGGCAGGGCGGAGCCGTTAACCGCCTGCATGCCTGTCTGGTTCCCGGTCACGAGGCGCACGCATTCTCCGGCCGCGGCCACAACCATATGCTGATCCTGGACCTGGCCACTGAGACCGAGACCACGCCGGGTTTTGTCGGTGATGATCTGGATCGCCTGTTCGAGCGGCCGCGCTTCCTGCAGCTGGATAACAGGCTTCAGGGGCTGCTGGATTTTGCTGCCCACGAACTGCGGGTCAACCAGAGCAGGCAGTTACCTATGGCCTGGCATCTGGGCGGTGTGCTCCTGCACACTCTGCATGACCGGCTTTTTTCCCTGCCGCTGACTGCCCGGCCAGCGCCGAGTCTCGATCTGACGCGCATCGATAGCTATATCCGTACCCGACTGGATCAGCCGATCAGCGTGGCCGATCTCGCAGCCCAGGTGTTCGTCAGTCCCAGCCATTTTCATGCGCTGTTCAAGCAGCTGAGCGGTCAGTCACCGCACCAGTATGTGCTCAAGACTAGGTTGAGCGAAGCGCTGCGCATGATCTGCCATACCCCCATGCCGTTGGCCGAGGTTGCCAGTCGTTGCGGTTTCTCCAGTCAGAGTGCGCTGACCCACGCGGTGCGCGACCATTGCGGCCAGACTCCACGCAGATTGCGCCTGACCACTCTCGGCTAGTTTTTCCCTCGGTTCAGAGCTTTTTGCAAAAACATCACAGGTTTCCACAAGATTTGCTCCCCCCAGGCCTTTTACAGTCGAACCAGGTCTTTGCGTGCCTGTCTCCCGGCCGGGACAGGTAGCTGCACAATAACAAATGAATTCGTCCATGCGCCGCCGATGGTCTAGGGTTAGAGGAAGCAGCTTGATTCCTCATTCAGACCAGTGCCGTATCACGGCAGGCGGCGCAGGCGTCAACGGAGCAAACCAGATGTTCAAAGCCAGTCAGGTCCTGCAGGGTGATTTTGCCAACAGCAACCCCGATGCCTTCTTCAAGATTGTCAGTGATAACTACGCGGTGGATGAAGCGAGCTATATCGCCGAGCTGACAGAGCTAGCCAAGCCCGATGACATGCAAGCGCTATCCCAGCGCGCCACACAACTGATCATCGATGTACGCAAGCGCGACAACGCCATCGACAGCATCGATGCCCTGTTGCAGCAGTACAGCCTGGATACCCAGGAGGGCATCATGCTCATGTGTCTGGCAGAAGCGCTGTTGCGGGTGCCGGATGCGGATACCGCAGATGCCTTGATCCGCGACAAGCTCAGTGCGGCGCAGTGGGACAAGCATGTGGGCCAGAGCGAAAGCGCGCTGGTCAACGCAGCAGCCTGGGGTCTGGTCATGACCGGCAAGGTGGTCAATCTCGACAAGCGTCAGGACGGTACACCCGGCACCGTGCTCGGCAGACTGGTCAAACGCAGCGGTGAGCCGGTAATTCGCAGTGCCATGCTGCAGGCCATGCGCATCATGGGCAAGCAGTTCGTTCTCGGTCGCACCATCAAGGAAGCGCTGAAGAACGGCAAAGAGCAGCGTGATAACGGCTATACCTACTCCTTCGATATGCTCGGTGAAGCGGCCCTGACGCGCACCGATGCAGCCAAATACCTGAAA
Organism: Pseudomonas sp.; assembly: GCA_046291745.1. Classification (GTDB taxonomy): domain Bacteria; phylum Pseudomonadota; class Gammaproteobacteria; order Pseudomonadales; family Pseudomonadaceae; genus Halopseudomonas. The sequence continues at coordinate 8,368 of JBKBSI010000019.1, forward strand.
GACTACAGCGACGCCATTGCCGCCCTGGCTGCCGACGGCTACAAGGGCAACAGCCCGAAGCCAACCATCTCGATCAAACTTTCTGCCCTGCACCCACACTATGAAAGTGCCCGTGAACAACAGGTGCTGGACGAGCTGAGTGAAACAGTACTGGGTCTGGTGCGCCAGGCCCGCAGCGGCGGGGTAGGGATCACCATTGATGCCGAAGAAGCCGACCGTCTCGAGCTATCGCTCAAGCTGTTCCGACGCATCTACAACCATGCCGATGTGCGCGGTTGGGGCAACTTTGGTTTGGTGGTACAGGCCTATAGCAAGCGTGCGCTGCCGGTACTCTGCTGGTTGACTCTGCTGGCCCGCGAGCAGGGCGACCTGATTCCGGTGCGTCTGGTCAAGGGTGCCTACTGGGATACCGAGATCAAACTCTGCCAGCAGGCTGGCCTTGAAGGCTATCCGGTGTTCACCCGCAAGGAGGGTACCGATGTTTCCTACCTGGCTTGCGCCCGCTACCTGCTCAGCCCCCTGACCGACGGCCTGATCTACTCCCAGTTTGCCACCCATAACGCACACACCGTGACCTGCATTCTCAGCCTGGCCGGCAAGCGTCAATTCGAATTCCAGCGCCTGCATGGCATGGGCGATGCGCTCTACGACACGGTGATTGAGCAAAACAGCTGCGCCGTGCGTATCTATGCTCCGGTCGGCGCCCACAAGGACCTGCTCCCGTACCTGGTACGTCGCCTGCTGGAAAACGGTGCCAACTCCTCGTTTGTGCACAAGCTGGTGGACAAGAAAGTGGCTATCGAAAGTCTGATCGAGCACCCACTGACCAGTCTGGCTCGGCATACCTCAGCGGCGAACCAGCGCATCCCCTTGCCACCCTTTATCTACGGCGCTGAGCGACGTAATTCGCGTGGTATCAACCTGAATATCCAGTCGCACTGGGCACCGTTGAGTGAACAGCTTGAGCGTCACATGGGCTCGCGCTGGACGGGTGCCCCACTGGTTGGCGGCAAGCGGCTTTCTGGTCAGAGCCGGGCGGTGATGTGTCCCTATGAGTTATCACATCAGGTTGGCGAAGTAGTCTGGGCCAGCGCCGAGCAAACTGCTGACGCCATTGGCCAGTTGTCCGCAGCCTTTCCGGCCTGGAACGCTACGCCGGTGGACCAGCGCGCAGCGGTACTTGAGCGCACCGCCGATCTGCTTGAAGAGCACATGCCCGAGTTGATGGCGCTCTGTACTCGTGAGGCGGGCAAGAGCCTGCAGGACGGTATCGATGAGGTGCGTGAGGCGGTTGATTTCTGCCGTTATTATGCCTTGCAGGCGCGTCAGCGCTTTGCCCTGATTACCTTGCCTGGGCCTACCGGTGAGAGCAACGAGCTGTATCTGCAGGGGCGTGGGGTATTTGCCTGCATCAGTCCCTGGAACTTCCCCTTGGCCATTTTCCTTGGCCAGGTTGCTGCAGCGCTGGTCAGCGGCAATACCGTAGTGGCCAAACCGGCCGAGCAGACCAGTCTGTTGGCGGTGCGCTGTGTCGAGCTGATGTTTGAAGCCGGTCTGCCAGGCAATGCCCTGGCACTGTTGCCCGGCGACGGCGCCCAGGTCGGTAGCGTGATTACCTCCGACCCGCGAATCACCGGGGTAGCCTTTACCGGTTCGACCCAGACCGCGCACATCATCAACCGCGCGCTGGCCGCGCGCGATAGCGCCATAGCCCCGATGGTGGCTGAAACAGGTGGCCAGAATGCCATGCTGGTGGACTCTACCGCGCTCCCCGAACAGGTGGTCAAGGATGTGGTGCATTCGGCCTTTACCAGTGCCGGACAGCGCTGCTCGGCCTTGCGTGTGCTCTATATCCAGGAGGATATCGCCGAGAGGGTCCTGGACTTGCTCAAGGGTGCCATGGCCGAACTGCATGTCGGCAATCCCTTCAGCAGAGCTACGGATGTCGGACCGGTGATCGACGCCGAAGCGCGGACCCAACTGCTCAAGCATATCGAGTCGTTGAAAGTGGCAGATCGACTGATCGCCGAGACGCCACTGCCAACTGATCTCAACGGTCACTTTGTCGCTCCGGCGGCATTCCGCCTGGACAGCATCAAGCAACTGGACCGCGAGCACTTTGGCCCCATTCTGCATGTGATCACTTGGCGTAACGATGGCCTGGACAAGGTCATTGACGAGATCAATGAAACCGGTTTTGGTCTCACCCTGGGCATTCACAGTCGCAATGAGGAAACCGCCCAGCATATTGACCGACGCGTGCGTATTGGTAACGTCTATATCAATCGTAATCAGATTGGTGCGGTGGTTGGGGTGCAGCCCTTTGGTGGCATGGGTCTTTCTGGCACCGGACCCAAAGCTGGCGGTCCGCACTACCTGCTGCGATTTGTTACCGAGCGTACGCGCACCATCAACACCACGGCGGTGGGTGGCAATGCCAGCCTGCTGTCGCTGGGTAATGGTGAGCCATGAGCAAGAAAGCGGCAGCCGGGCGGCTGCCGTGAAGGAGCAGAGGGAATTGATCAGTGCTTCCCGATACCAATAACAGGACAGGGACTGTTCACTAAAATGAGAGAAGAACAACATGACTGGTAACATAGGCATTGTGAGTGCGACCTTCGCGGTCTATATAGCGGTGATGCTGGCCCTCGGCTACATCGCCTACAAGCGAACCACCAACCTGTCCGATTATATTCTTGGCGGACGATCCCTTGGACCGGGCACTGCTGCGCTGTCAGCCGGTGCATCGGATATGAGCGGCTGGCTGCTGCTGGGTTTGCCGGGCTACGCGTTAGCTGCCGGATACGAGGCGACCTGGATCGCTGCAGGCCTGCTGATAGGTACCTGGCTCAACTGGCTGATTGTCGCGCGTCGCCTACGGGTGTACTCCCATGCGGTGAACGACTCGCTCACCTTGCCGGCCTACTTCGAGTTCCGCTTCGAGGACAACAGCCGCGCACTACGGGTGATCTCGGCCATCTTTATTCTGTTGTTCTTCCTGTTCTACACCAGCTCCGGTCTGGTAGCGGCAGGTAAGCTGTTCGAAAGCACCTTTGGTATGGACTACCAGATTGCCGTAATTGTCGGCACCCTGGTGATCGTCTCCTACACCTTTTTCGGTGGCTTTCTGGCGGTGTCCTGGACCGATGTGATCCAGGGACTGCTGATGGCAGCGGCGCTGGTCATAGTGCCGATCATGGCACTGAATGCCATGGGCGGTTGGGGCGAGGCGCAGGCGGCTATGGCGGCTAGCAACCCAGAGCTGCTGACTTTCTTCAATGATGTTGAAGGCAATCCACTGGGCTTTGTTGCGATTATCTCGCTGTTGGCCTGGGGTTTGGGCTACTTTGGTCAGCCGCATATTCTGGCGCGTTTCAAGGCCATCGGCGATGATGCTGCGCTGCCTACCGCACGCCGCATAGCCGTTATCTGGACAGCTATCTGTCTGGTCGCCGCGTTGCTGGTAGGTTGGGTTGGTGTTGGTTACCTTGGCGAAGCCGGTATCGGTGATGCCGAGACTGTGTTCCTGGCGTTGATTCAGGCCATGATGCATCCGGTGGTGGCAGGTATTCTGCTGGCTGCGGTGTTGGCTGCAATCATGTCAACCGCTGACTCACAGCTGCTGGTATCTTCTTCGGCCCTGGCTGAGGATTTCTACAAGGCGCTGTTCCGCCGGGATGCCACCCAATCCGAGCTGGTCTGGGTAGGCCGCTTTGCGGTAGTGGGTATCGCCATTCTGGCGCTGATGTTTGCCTTCAATCCGGAAAGCACGGTGCTGGGTCTGGTGTCCTACGCCTGGGCTGGTTTCGGCGCGGCCTTCGGTCCGGCGATCATCCTCTCGCTGTTCTGGAAGCGCATGAACCGCAATGGCGCTCTGGCCGGTATCATCGTGGGTGGTCTGACCGTGGTGATCTACAAGCAGATTGATACCATCGGCCTGTACGAAATCGTACCTGGCGTGATACTGGCTACCATCGCGATCGTCGTCGCGACTCTGCTCAGCCCGCCACCCTCGGCTACCATCGAGCGTACCTTCGACGACGTAGCTAACCGCTACTGAGGTCGGACTACCGGGCAAGCCTTTGCCCGGTAACTTCTTGCTTGCACCCTCCCCAGCGGGGAGGGTGCACATACTGCAACAGACTATTGCGCATTCGCGGGTTGTATCCGTGCTCGCGCTGCATTCTAATACGGACTGACGCGTCAGTCCGTGAGTTGCCCAATGTCCCCAGAACATACCGAAGCCCAGTCCAAGCGTCTGCGCAAGCCTGCTGCCGAGCGTTGCGAGGACATACTTGGTGCGGCCATCACGGTGTTTTCGCAGCAGGGCTTTCGTTGCACCGATGTACAGCAGATCGCCGATCTTGCTGGGGTGGGCAAGGGCACCATTTACCGTTTCTATCCAACCAACGATGAGCTGTTCCAAGCGGCGGTGGATGATGTGATGTGCCGGTTAACCACTCAGGTGGATGAGGCGGTAAAAGCTGTAGCCGATCCATTGCAACACTTACGCCGGGGCTTCAAGGCTTACATGGCGTTTTTCCAGCAGCATCCGCAGGCTATCGAGCTCTTCGTGCATGAGTGTGCTGAGCTGCGCAACATCAGCAAGCCACGCTACTTCGTCTACTCTGATTTGCGCCGTGAGACCTGGTTGAAGGTTTATCAGCAGTTGATCGACAGCGGTCGCTGCCGAATCACCGACGCGACCAGGATACTCGATGTGATCGGCAACCTGGCCTACGGTAGCGTACTGGTTAATCGCATATCCGGACGTAATGATTGCCTGGAAACCATGGCGGATGAGCTGCTGGACACCTTGCTGGAAGGTATCCTGCTGCCGGGCGAACGAGCCGATGGCGGAGCCTGACGTAATCTGAATACACACCGCTGGCGAATCTTTTGGGCGCCGCGGATTTTTAACTTTTCTTGAGCGACAGTTCTTTATGCATAGCCTTCGACACGCCCGCCGTCTTTCCCGTCAGGGATCCTGGCTCAGAACGCTTTCACTGCTGACTGCGGCGGGCCTGCTTGCCGCCTGCGGGGGTGATGACAATGCTGGTCAGGGCGAAAGAACCGCACCACTGGTTACGGTACAGGAAGTCGTGCGCTCGGACGCTGACCTGATTCAGGAGTATCCCGCACGGGTGCGTGGAGCGCGCGAGGTTGAGGTGCGTGCGCGCATCCCCGGCGTGCTGGAAGAACGCGTATACACTGAAGGCTCTGATGTGGAGGAGGGCGATATTTTATTTCGCATCTATCCGCAGCCGATGCAGGTGATCGTCAACCAGGCCGAGGCCGCGCGCAGCAATGCCCTGGCTGAAGTGCGACAGGCCGAGCGTGAATGGGAGCGGGTCAAGCAACTGTTCGACCGGGGTGCTCTGAGTGCCAGTGAGCGCGATCGCATCGAGTCGCAACTGGACTTTGCCCGAGCAGGGCTTGCCGAAGCCGATGCCAGACTGGACGAAGCCAAACTCAATCTGTCCTACACCAATGTACGCGCACCCATGTCCGGCAGCACCAGCCTTGAAGTACTGCCTGAGGGCAGTGTTATTGCGTCGGGCGAGCTATTGACCCGGCTGGTCAGACAGGATCGGGTACATGTGATCTTTGCCCTGCCAGAGCGCGATGCAGCCATGCAGCGCTCGGCGCAGATCGCCGACGACACCCTCAATGGCTCGGTTACCCTGCTGATGGGTGATGGCAGTGAGTACCCGCTCAAGGGCAAGATTGACTTCACCTCCAGCAGCATCGACAACGCCACTGGCAGCATTGCCTTGCGCGCGGTATTTGATAACCCGGACCGACAGCTTATTCCCGGCCAATTTGTGCGCATTCGTCTGGTGCTCAAGCATTTTTCCGGTGAGATCCTGGTCCCCTCCGAAGCCGTTGGTGCCAGCGCCGAGGGCCCCCATTTGCTGGTGATCAATGACCAGTCCGAGGTGGAGAGGCGACGAATCGAGCTGGGCGAGATCCTGGGTGACAAACAGATCATTCGCCAGGGTGTCGAGCCCGGCGAGCGGGTGGTGGTGAACGGTCAGGTTGGCCTGCAACCGGGGATGCAGGTGCGTATTGCCAATGATCAGAGCGCGGATGATAGCGCTGCTTCCGATAGCGACGGGGAATAAGGCATGTTGCAGTTTTTTATTGACCGTCCGATCTTCTCGACGGTCCTGTCGATTCTTATTCTGATCGCCGGTGGCTCTTCCCTGTATCAACTGCCGGTGGAGCAGTATCCCAATGTAGTGCCGCCACAGATCGTGGTCGAGGCTAGCTACCCAGGCGCCAGCTCCCAGGTCATTGCCGACGCCGTCTCGGCGCCGCTGGAGCAGGCGATCAATGGCGTGGACGACATGCTCTACATGGAGTCATTCAGCGCTGACTCCGGGTCTATGCAGTTGACGGTCTACTTCCGTATCGGAACCGATCCGGACCAGGCTACCATCGACGTCAACAACCGGGTGCAGAAGGCCACCGCCGAGTTGCCCCAGGAAGTGCGCGATCTGGGGGTGGTGGTTCAGGCACGCTCGACCTCGATTCTTCAGGTCGTGGCGCTGTCCTCGGAAACCGAGCAGATGGGCGTGCTGGAGATCAGCAACTACGCACTGCTCAACGTGCTGGATGAATTGGTGCGCTTGCCGGGCGTGGGTGATGCGCGCTTGTTCGGCGCTCAGGATTACTCCATGCGTATCTGGCTGCGGCCGGACAAGCTGGCCGAATACGATCTGACCCCCAGCGATGTGGCCAACGCCCTGCGCGAGCAGAACGCGCAATTTGCTGCCGGGCGTATCGGCGCCAACCCGGCGCCTGCCGGTCAGGCTTTTACCTTCAGTGTCAGTACACCTGGGCGCATGTCCACGCCGGAAGAATTCGAGCGCATCATCCTGCGCAGTGATGTGGATGGCCGTACTCTGCGCCTGGGTGAAGTGGCGCGGGCTGAGCTGGGCGCTCAGAACTATGATTTCAGCGCCACTTTCAACGCCAAGTCGGCAGTGCCTCTGGGTATCTATCTGCAACCCGGCGCTAACGCGCTGGATACCGCGCGTGCGGTAAGTGAGGCGATGGAACGCCTATCCGAGCGTTTCCCTGGAGATCTGCGTTACGACATTCCCTATGACACGACCCTGTTTATCGACGTCTCGATCAAGGAAGTACTGATTACCTTTATCCAGGCGCTGGCCCTGGTGGTCCTGGTTACTTTCCTGTTTTTGCAGCACCTGAAGGCCACGCTTATTCCCCTGGTGGCCATCCCGGTGTCGCTGATAGGTACCTTCGCCGGCATGATGCTGCTGGGCTTTTCCGTCAACCTCCTGACCCTGTTCGGGCTGATTCTGGCAATCGGGGTGGTGGTGGACAACGCCATCATCGTTATGGAGAACGCCGAACGCCTGATCAAGGAGGAGGGGCTCTCCAGCTACGAGGCGGCGAGCAAGACCATGAAGCAGGTATCCGGCGCCGTAGTAGGTTCGACGCTGGTGCTGGTCGCGGTGTTTGCTCCAGTATCCTTTCTGGGCGGCCTGAGCGGTGAGCTGTACCGCCAGTTCGCCATTACCATCGCTGTGTCAGTGGGCATTTCCGGCTTGGTGGCGCTGACTCTCAGTCCGGTGATGTGCGCGTTGCTGCTGGACCGCAAGGAAACCGAACCGGCTCCCGCCTTTGCCTGGTTCAACAACGGTTTTGACAAGCTGACCAATGGCTTTGTGGCGCTGGTTGGTTGGATGCTGCACCACGTCAAGATAACCCTGTTGCTGTTTGCCCTGCTGATTGCGGCGACCCTGTTTCTGCTGGGTCGCATGGCCACCGGCCTGGTACCCCAGGAAGACCAGGGCTTTTTGCTCACGGTCTACCAGTTACCACCGGTATCGGCGCTGGAGCGCACCGAGAATGTGCGTGAGCGGCTAAGTCAGCAGATAGTCGAGATGGAAGAGATCAAGGGTATTACCAGCTTTGCCGGGTTCGATATTCTCAACCGTGGTCTGCGTACCAATACCGGTGTTGCCTTCGTTACCCTGATTGACTGGGATGAGCGCACGGGCCCGGGGCAGAGTGCACAGGGCATGGCCAACCGGATTGTCGAGCTTGGCGCTGATATTCAGGAGGCCAATGTTATGGCCTTCGTCCCGCCGCCAATCAATGGTCTGTCGCTCACCGGCGGGGTCGAGGGCTACCTGCAACTGCGTGGCGACAGTGATCCGCTCAAGCTCAAGGAACAGGCGGACCTGTTGGTGCGCGCCGCCAGTGAAAGGCCGGAGTTGACCAATGTGCGCGCTGCGCTGGATGTCGGTGTGCCGCGCTATCGGGCGGATGTCGATTGGGACAAGGCCAAAGCCATGGGCGTGCCGATCAATGAGATCTTTACCGCCATGCGCAGCACCTTTGGCGCGCTCTACGTTAACGACTTTACCCTGCAAGGCCGTAACTGGCAGGTCAACATGCAGTCTGAAGGAGAGTTCCGCAGCCATCCGGATGACCTGCGCAAGGTTTACGTGCGCTCCGGTACCGGGGAACTGGTGTCGTTGAACAATGTGGTGACTCTGGAACGTACCCAAGGCGTGGACGCGGTAAGCCGCTTCAATTTGTACCCGGCGACCAAGGTGACTGCGGACCCGGCGCCGGGCTATAACACTGCTGCAGCGCTGGCGGCGCTGCAGGAGGTCGGTGCTGAGGCGCTGGCGCCAGAGGCTCAGCTCGGTTGGGTCGGCGAGGCCTATCAGTTGCTCGACTCGGCGGACTCGGGCAGCCTGGCCTTCGGCATGGGCATACTGATGGTGTTTCTGATTCTGGCTGCTCAGTATGAGCGCTGGAGCCTGCCGATAGCGGTAGCAACAGCGATTCCTTTCGGTGTCTTCGGTGCGGTGGTGGCCTCCATGCTGCGCGGCTTTCCGAACGATATCTACTTCCAGGTCGGGCTATTGGTACTGATTGGTCTGGCGGCAAAGAACGCGATCCTGATCGTCGAGTTCGCTGCCCAGAACCGCAAGGAGGGCATGTCACCCTACGAGTCAGCCCTGACAGCGGCACGCCAGCGCTTCCGCGCGATCATGATGACGGCCATGACCTTTATCATTGGCAGCCTGCCACTGGCCATCAGCACCGGGGCCGGGGCGGTAAGTCGTCAGGAAATTGGTACCGTGGTGGTCGGCGGTATGCTCGCAGCCAGTACCCTGGCGCTGATCTTTGTGCCGGTGTTTTACATGATGCTGGAGCAGCGTAGCTTCAAGAACGGCAAGCCGGACGCAGAAGCCGCTTCCCAGGACTGATGTCGGGCAACCCAGCAGCTTGCCCCTAGAGGTCAGCTTGCTGGGTGCGGTATTACTGTCAGTAGAAAGCTGTATTCTTCGGCCAGTTCGCGCATGGCCTGGTAACGCCCGCTAGCACCAGCGTGCCCAGCACTCATCTGGGTGCGCAGCAGCAGGGGGTTGCTATCGGTCTTGCTGTGTCTGAGCTTGGCTACCCATTTGGCAGCTTCCCAGTACTGTACGCGCATATCGTGATAGCCGGCGGTGACGAACAGGGCAGGGTAGTCCTGGCGCTTGACCTGCTCATAGGGCGCGTAAGAGCGCACCCGTTCGGCTACTTCGGGGTCATTCATGTCGCCCCATTCTTCATACTCCCCGACGGTTAGCGGCAGATCCGGATTGTTCATGGTATTGAACACGTCGACAAAGGGCACGTCCGCCACTGCGGCGGCAAACAAGCCGGGGCGCTGGTTGATGACATTGCCGATCAGCAGTCCGCCAGCGCTGCCGCCGCCAATCACCAATTGCTCCGAGCAGGTCAGGCCTGACTCGATCAGGTGCTCTGCGCAGGCAATAAAGTCGCTGAAGGTATTTTCCTTGTGCTCCAGTTTGCCAGCCTGGTACCAGCCTTCCCCCAGCTCGGCGCCGCCACGCACGTGGGCGATGGCGAAGCTCCAGCCGCGCTCAAGTAAAGACAGTCGGGCGTGTGAAAACCAGGGGTCCATGCTTGCGCCATAGGCGCCATAACCATACAGGTAGAGCGGTGCAGGAGTGCTTTCGCCGCGGCGCCGGATCAGGCTGACAGGCACCTGGGTGCCGTCCAGGGCGCAGGCCCAGGTGCGGCTGACTTCGTAGTTATCCGGGTCAAAGCTGCCTTCGACCGGGATCTGCTTGAGAACCTGTTGCTCTCCACTGGCCAGATGTAGTGCACGTATCTGTGCCGGGCGGTTGAGCGATTCGTAGTGCAGGCGTACCACCGGGCTTGAATACTCCTCCCCACCCTGTACGTGCAGGCTGTAAGTGGCGTCGGGCATTATGACGCGATAGCCCGGCGCGTTGGCCGGGCGCACTTCCAGGCAGATCAGACCCTGGTCGCGGTAGTGCAGGATGAGACCCTGCTGCTGCACGCTAAAATCTTCCAGCGTGCGCTGCGGGTCCAAGGGGGCAATCGGCTCCCAGCCAGCGGCCCCTGGATTGAGTGGGTCAGTCCGGTACAGGGCAAAGTTCTCGCCGTCGCGGTTACTACGTATCACCAGCCCGTCCGGGCCGTGGTCCACGTGGTATTCGTGTCCTGTCTCGCGGGCCGCGATCAGCACCCAGGGTGCACAGGGTTTGTCTGCAGGCAGTACGCGGACTTCGCTGGTGTTCTTGCTCTCGCTGGCGAGCAGCAGCCATTGCTCCGAGCTGCTGCGGTAGATGTTCAGGTAGAAGCGCTGGTCCGCTTCATGGAAGATCTGTACCGGCTCGCTGCCGGGCAACAAGCGCCACAGGTAGGCTGGCCTTGAGGTCTCATCCATGCTCACTGCGAACAGATGGCGGCTATCGGCGGCCCAGGTCATTCTGCCATCGGCATCGGGCAGCGCTAACTCGCTGATGTCTCCGGTAGTTAGATTCTTCAGATACAGTTGGTAGGTTTCGTCGCCCTGGCGGTCGAGGCTATAGGCTAGCCACTGATGATCGGGACTGATGGCGTAGTCGCCAAGTTGCAGAAAGTCCTCACCGGCCAGCAGATTCATGTCGAGCAGCAGCTCCTGGCTGGTTTCGTCAATCTCCAGGGACTCACCCTGCGGCCGCGCGCAGCGATAGTAGCGCGGGTATTCCTGGCCAGCTTCGGTGCGTTGGTAATAGAACCAGGGGCCCCAAATCGAGGGCAGGGACAGGTCAGTCTCGCGGATACGCCCGCGGATCTCTTCAAACAGCGCCTGGCGCTGGTCCTGGTGGCTGGCTAGCCAGCTTTCGGTGGCCTGGTTTTCATCTTGCAGGTAGGCCAGGACCTGCGGGTCATCGCGCTGCTCCATCCAGGCATAGGGGTCAGTGCTGGCATCGCGGCGAATTGACAGTGGCATCGGCTTGGGGCTCCCGGCATAAAGCGTTATTATACAGCCACATTGTTACTGACCGGTGCACCTCTGATGTTCAACGAATCCGAATACCAGCTTACTTGGATGGTCTATCTGGGCGCAGCCGTATGTGCCTGGCTGGTGTGGTGGAAAATGACTGCGTGGATTCGCTGGTGGTTTGTCCGTGAGCCACTCTGGCTAGTCATGGCTGTGATTCTCTTTACCCCCGTACGGGTTGATCCGATGGAGCCCTGGTTGGCTCCGGCGTCGATCATTTGGCTACTGGATACGGTGCTCAATACCGGGGATAACCAGGCGCGCATGCTGGGTGATCTTGCATTGGCGCTGGGTGTTGCCGTGGTGGCTTACCTGGTATTTGTCGGTCTGCGCTTTGCCTGGTGGCATTGGCGTGAGCGTGAGCCAGTTGAGGCGCGGGGACGTCCGAAGGGCCATTACCGGCCCTCCTGAGCTAGAGAGTTATTCAGCGCTTCCCTAAGTCTTACTTCTCTTCGTTCTGCTTTTCGTACAGGGTGCGGGCCATGCGCATGATCTGTTCCTGGAACTCGCTGCGCTGAATATCGGTCATTGGGCAGATGCCGATCTGTTCGAATAGCCGGTAACCGCGTACCGAGAAGAACAGAATGCTGGCCTGGGCCAGACCCAGGGGTGACTCGGCCAATATGTTGAACAGGCCTTTGACGTCATCCGAGGTGGTTTGCAGCAGCGCGGGATTACTCGCCGCTGCGGCGAGAATCGCCGAATCCAGGTTTTTCTCCTCGTTCGACTCACTCAGATTGCTTAGCAGCAATGATTTGAGTTCGCGCATAGGCTCATCTGGCAGTACGCTCTCATAGGCTCTCCAGCGCACCCGAAAGCGCTCCAGTCGATGCTCGATCATTTCCGACAGCAGTGCTTCGCGGTCGGGGAACAGGGCCTTGAGGTCTGCCTCTGCAATGCCGGTTCTGTCACTGAGTGTAGCGAAGGTGAGCTGTGACGCGCCAAGCTCGCTGACGATGGCTTCCGCTGCGCGGAATATGCTCAGTCTCTGACTGGCGGTATTTTTTGCTGAATCGATGCTTTCCACTGCGGGAACCCCCTTATCGACATCCTGGTGGCGGGTTGCATGAGCAACACTGAGAAAAGCAGCGCCGGGTGTTTCCCAAACGGCCTTCGAAGTATGCGTATAGGGTACGGCTTAAGGGCTGTTCAGGCGAGTATTTTTTGCAGCGGAGGAGGCGGGGATGAGGAATTTCAGGCATTAAAAAACCCGGCCGAGGCCGGGTTTTTCATTCAGCGTACCGGAATTAACCGATTACCTGGATGTTTGCAGCTTGCTTGCCTTTAGGACCAGTAGTGATATCGAAAGATACCTTCTGGTTCTCGGCGAGGGACTTGAAGCCCTGAACCTTGATTTCGGAGAAGTGGGCGAACAGATCATCACCACCGCCGTCTGGAGTAATGAAGCCAAAGCCTTTAGTGTCGTTGAACCACTTAACTGTACCAGTTGCCATTTCGAATAATTCCTATCAAATAAAAAAATCTGAGCTGAGCTCAATTAAAGCGTGGGGACTCAAAGATTACGAGAATGACAAACTTACGTACTGAAAAGTGCGCTTGCAGCCTACTACTCTATCTTGAAAACCTACGCGCTCACTGTGCGCCTTAATGCAAATCAAGTCAAGCTGAGCTGTAACTCGGTGCATTGCGGTGTCAATGAACGAAACTCAGTATACGACAGATTCTGGAAATAACACCCCCTAACTCGAATTATTTTAATTCTTCAATGCCGTTCGTCGGAAAATGCCCGATTTCAGCCCCTTCGATAGGGGAAAACATCAATCACCTGGCCTTCCTTTATCTTCTGCTGCAGGCCCTGCCAGTACTCGGCCTCAAAGATATCCCCATGCAGTTCATTGAACAGTTTGCGGTGGCGCACGTCGGCAAATAGAAAGACCGGGAATTCTTCAGGGAATACGTCGTTGGCTCCGACCGAGTACCAGGGCTCGGAAGCCATTTCCTGTTCCGGGTACATGGCTTCGGGTATATGTCGGAAGTTGACCTCGGTCAGATAGCTGATTTCGTCGTAGTCATAGAACACCACCCGGCCATGGCGAGTAACACCGAAGTTCTTCAGCAGCATGTCGCCGGGGAAGATGTTGGCCGCAGCCAATTCCTTGATGGCTTTGCCATAATCGATCAGCGCTTCGCGGGTCTGGGTTTCGCTGGCGTTTTCCAGGTAGATGTTCAAAGGCGTCATGCGCCGCTCGGTCCAGCAGTGCCGCACCAGGATGCTGTCGCCTTCATCTATTACGGTAGAGGCTGCTACTTCCAGCAGCTCGGCCAGACATTCGGGGTCGAAGCGTTCGCGCGGGAAGCGGAAGTCGGCAAATTCCTGAGTATCGGCCAGCCTGCCAACCCGGTCATGCCGCTTGACCAGTCGGTAGCGGTCTATAACGGTAGCGCGGTCGATGTTCTTTGACGGGGCAAATTTGTCTTTGATGATTTTGAACACGGTGTTGAAGCCGGGCAGGGTGAACACGCTCATGACCATGCCGCGTACCCCAGGCGCCATGATGAAGCGGTCTTCGCTTTTTGCCAGGTGAGCGATCAGCGCGCGATAGAACTCTGACTTGCCCTGCTTGTAAAAGCCGATCGCGGTATACAGCTCGGCTATATGCTTGGCCGGCAACAACTGTTTGAGAAATGCGACCATTTCCGCCGGGACTGCTGCATCCACCATGAAGTAGGAGCGGGTGAAGGAAAAAATGATCGATACCTGGGACTCGTCGGTGATCAGGGTGTCGACACAGATACCCTCATGCTCGCGATGAATCAGCGGCAATACAAAGGGCCACTGCTCCTGTTGACTGATTACCCGGCCAATCAGGTAGGCGCCCTTGTTGCGATAGAATACCGACTGGATCAGTTCTACGGTTAGCCCGCGGTCGTGCTGTGCCCAGTCTGGCAGTCCTTGCTGCAGATGCTCTACTACCATCTTGCAGTCGCGGGCAAAGTCAGCCCAGGGCGCGTCGAAACTGAGTTCGTCGAGTATCTCGCGTACCAGGCTGTCGAGCGAACCGTCGGAAATGAAGCCGCGGGTCAAGGGGATACGTGACGGTGGTCGTGTTTGCGGACGGGTGCTGTGCACAAACATGGTCTGATCGCTGATCTGATCATGCTGATGCAGACTGCAGAAAATCGAGTTGAACCAGGTTTCTGCCAGTTCGTCATCAAAACGCCCATCAATTACATCTATATAGGCCAAGCGGATGGCAGGCCAGTTGGTGACTTCAAGTATGTCCGGTGCCTCGGCGCTGGCACGTAACTGGGCTACCGTGGCGTGCACGCAATCCTCATATAGATTGATACGCGCAGTGGAGGCCTGTTGAATGTCGTTCCATTGGGCGGTTTCAAAGCGCAAGCGTGCGCCCGCAGTAATCTCGCGAAAGTCGTGGCGATAGCGATCAAAACCATCGAGTATGCGCTGGGCGATAAGGGCGGGACTGTATGAGCTGGTTGCGGACATGGTGACGGCAAGACCTGTGCGAAGTGATGCAGGCAGAATAGCCAGTCTGGCCCTGAAGCGGAAGGGCATCGTTGGCTGATGACATGCTTTGCCCAAAGCGTGACTCAGATGAGTAAGATTGATGAACTGTTTGAAACCGGGGAAGTCCACAACACATGAAGAAATCACTGCGCTTTCCACTCTACGCTCTGACCGTAATTATCCTGTTGCTGGTGGTGCTGCACTTTTCACTGGGCCACATAGCACGCTATATGTTGAATCAGAACATGGCCGAGATGGGTGAATACACCGGAGAGGTGGAGCAGGTTGACGTCTATTGGTGGATGGGCTCCTACCGGATACACGATCTGAATATTCGCAAGCTGCAGGGTGATATTCAGGTCCCGTTCTTGCGCGCGCCACTGATCGATATTGCCATAAGCTGGCCATCACTATTACATAAGCGCGCCCTGGTAGCGGAAGTGGTCTTCACCGAGCCAGAGCTGAATTTTGTTGATGGTGAGACCGATGCCGACCGCCAGACTGGTAGGGGGGTAGATTGGCGTGAACGCTTGCGTGAGCAGGTACTGATCGAGATCGACATGCTGCGGGTTGACAACGGTCTCCTGGCTTTTCGCAATTTTACCAGTGAGCCAGAGGTGAACGTTTACGCCAGTAATGTCAATTTCACCGTACGGGATCTGACCACTGCTCGCACCGAGCAGGGCGAGCGCTCTGCCACGCTCGAAGGTACTGCAGACTTCCTTGATCACGCGCCCTTGGAAGTGGAAGCGGCCTTTGATCCCATGGTGCGCATGGAAGATTTCGATTTCCGCCTGCGCGTCACCCAGGTACAACTGCCTGAGCTGAACGACTTTGCCTCAGCCTACGGCAAATTCGACTTCAGCGCCGGGCGCGGTGAGCTGGTATTGGAAGTTGAGGCTTCAGAGGGAGAGCTGACCGGCTATATCAAGCCGCTCCTGCATGAAGTGGAAATCTTTGATTACGAGCAGGACATCAAGGACCAGGAAAAGGGCCTGTTTCGCGGCATATGGGAAGCGGTAGTGGATGCCAGCGAATCGTTACTGCGCAACCGCGAAGAAGAGCAGTTCGCCACCCGGGTTAACCTGCGTGGTAGTCTGCAGGATGCCGAAATCAGCCCCATGCAGGCGTTCTTCGGGATATTGCGCAATGGCTTTATCGAGGCTTTTCGTCCTGGATTCGAGGGCTCCGAAGTAGAGCCTGAATGAATTATGGCAATACAATCATTCAGTGACTGAATACCCCGGCCTCGTTCACTTGCGAAACGGCTGCGTGCTATAGTTTTCCTCCGATTTCACCCATTGAAGGGCCGCGTATCACCGGCCCTCGTCCGAGGAATTCACCATGAAGTTTGAAGGCACTCAGTCCTACGTCGCTACCGACGACCTCAAGCTGGCAGTCAACGCCGCCATTACCCTGGAGCGACCTCTGCTGGTCAAGGGTGAGCCGGGTACCGGCAAGACCATGCTCGCCGAGCAACTGGCCGAGTCCCTTGGGGCGCGACTGATCACCTGGCACGTCAAATCTACTACCAAGGCGCACCAGGGCCTGTATGAGTACGATGCGGTCAGCCGTCTGCGTGACTCACAGCTGGGTACTGACAAGGTCCATGACGTTCGCAACTACATCAAGAAGGGCAAGCTCTGGGAAGCCTTCGAAGCTGAAGAAAAAGTCATTCTGCTAATCGACGAGATCGACAAGGCCGATATCGAGTTCCCCAACGACCTGCTGCAGGAACTCGACAAGATGGAGTTCTTTGTCTACGAGACCAATGAAACCATCAAGGCCACCCAGCGCCCGATCATCATCATTACCTCGAACAATGAAAAGGAACTGCCCGACGCCTTCCTGCGTCGCTGCTTTTTCCACTACATCGCCTTCCCCGATCGCAGCACCATGCAGCGTATCGTCGACGTGCACTTTCCCGAGATCAAGAAGGAACTGGTGGCCGAGGCCATGGATATCTTCTTTGATGTGCGCAAGGTGCCCGGCCTGAAGAAAAAGCCTTCCACCTCCGAGCTGGTTGACTGGCTGAAACTGCTGATGGCGGATCAGATCCCCGAAGCAGTGCTGCGCGATCGTGATCCGACCAAGGCCATCCCGCCGCTTTATGGCGCGCTGGTCAAGAACGAACAGGATGTGCAGTTGCTGGAACGTCTGGCGTTCATGACCCGTCGCCAAAACCGCTAAGAAGGAGGGCGCCCATGTTACTGGGCCTGTTCAATGAAATGCGTGCAGCCAAGGTGCCGGTATCGGTACGTGAGCTGCTCGATCTGATCCGTGCGCTCAAGCACCATGTGGTTTTCGCCGATATGGACGAATTCTACTATCTGGCGCGCACCGTGATGGTCAAGGACGAGCGCCACTTCGACAAGTTTGACCGCGCCTTTGGCTCCTACTTCAAGGGCCTGCAGAACCTGGATCAGTTGCTTGAAGCGCTGATTCCGGAAGATTGGCTGCGCAAGGAATTCGAGCGCATGCTGACCGATGAGGAACGCGAAAAGATCAAGTCCCTGGGCGGTCTGGACAAGTTGATCGAGGAGTTCAAAAAACGTCTCGAAGAGCAGAAGGAGCGTCACGAAGGAGGCAACAAATGGATCGGTACCGGTGGCACCAGCCCCTTCGGTTCAGGCGGCTACAACCCTGAAGGTATCCGCGTGGGTGATGCGGGCAAGCGTCAGGGCAAGGCGGCCAAGGTCTGGGATCAGCGTGAGTACAAGAACCTGGACGATCAGGTCGAGCTGGGCACGCGCAATATCAAGGTAGCCCTGCGCCGCCTGCGCAAGTTCGCCCGTCAAGGTGCGGCCGAGGAGCTGGATGTCGACGGCACCATCGATCATACCGCTCGTGACGCTGGACTCTTGAATATCCAGATGCGTCCCGAACGGCGTAATGCGGTCAAACTGTTGCTGCTGTTCGATATCGGCGGCTCCATGGATGCTCACATCAAGGTCTGCGAAGAGCTGTTTTCGGCTTGCCGTACCGAGTTCAAGCACCTGGAGTACTTCTATTTTCACAACTGCCCTTACGAGTCAGTTTGGAAAAACAATCTGCGTCGCACCAGTGAACGCACCGCGACCATTGACCTGCTGCACAAGTACGGGCCGGACTACAAGGTCATCTTTGTTGGCGATGCCGCCATGGCACCCTACGAAATTACCCAGCCGGGTGGCAGCGTAGAGCACTGGAATGAAGAGGCCGGGCACGTCTGGATCCAGCGCTTCATGGAGAAGTACAAGAAGATGATCTGGATAAATCCCTATCCCAAGGACGCCTGGGACTACACCACCTCCAC